>NZ_JBFTSF010000504.1:0-2594 GCF_056399905.1 Cupriavidus sp. 01L46 | reverse complement strand
CTCCACCACCTCTAGTGCGAAATCCCTGAGAAGCATCTGCCGGCTTGCGTTCAGTATTTCCTGCCCGAGCCTGGGATTGGCGCCGGCTACCGTGCGCGACAGGATGAGCGCGCCTACCATCTCGCTGTAGAACGCGATCGCCTCCCGGCGCGCGTCCTGGCTGTCTCTGCCTTCGGCGCGTTGCTCCGCGACGAGCCCCGTCAAGGTTTCGATCATCTCCTGCAAGCCATTCGCAAAGCGCGCTTGCGCCTCGTGGCCTAGTCGGCGGACGCCGCGGTGAGGCCGCTACCGCGCAACCCTGCCCGATATCACTGCAATGCGTGCCAGACAGATAGAAGTCGACCTGTCGCCTCAAACGGTTGCCGCCCGGTGCAATTTGCGCTGCGATCGCTTGCTTCAGATCGTGGTTGKCTTTGTCCATCGCAGTCGCCACGACTTCGGCCGCTAGCGCACCAACCCTTGCTCAAGCCGATCCGGACGAGGCAACCGAGGCCGAATCGAAAAGCGGCCTGCCCATGTTCGGGAACAGCTTTCCGCGCTGACTTCAAGCGTCATCTCCATCGGAGACATCATGAAACTCACAGGTAACACCGTATTCATCACCGGCGGTGGTTCGGGCATCGGCCGCGGTCTCGCCCAAGCCCTCCACAAGCTCGGCAACCAGGTCATCATCTCCGGCCGACGCGCGGAGCGTCTGCAAGCACCCTGGGTCCGCACCGAGCTGATGAACAGCAGCGAGGAGGAGCGCGCGATGCCTCTCGAAGCATTCATCGCGGGCGCGATCGAACAACTGGGCACAGTTGCCAACGAAATACTGGTGGGCCCCGCCGTGGACATGCGTGCCAATCCGGGACCAAACGAGCACGCCTGGGTCAACACGTTTAACGATCTGATGGCTGCCGGTTGAGCATGCGATTGCCTGGAAGGAGCCAGGCAATCGCACGATAACCCATACCCATCGGTCTTCTCTTTTACTGCCCATCGGTGAACCAATGCCCACGGAAGCTGATTTAGGGGGGCATAGTGCCTATCATTCGGCTGTATGTGCATTTTCTTCAGGGCTGTGAATCAAGCGTTCAGCGGCGTTTCGCGCGATCCTTCGACGCGCAAGCCGATTGCGCAGCTGGCCGGCCACAAAAGCGCTGACGATCAGCAGCAGGTAGAGGATTAGGAGATTGTGACGCCACGCATCGAGAGCGAGCTGGTGCGCAGCCAGTTTCGGATCGGGCGCCGGGAGGCTAGCTCGACTCGCCACCACGGCGCGGGTCATCCGCACAAGGCCTGCCGCCGACAGGAGTGGCACGAACACGAGCAGAGCGAGCAGGGCAGGCTTGGCGCGGCGCACCATCGCATAATGGCGCAAGCGGAGCCACAGTCCCAGGCAACCGTGTACCCAGCCCGGGGCGAGCAATGCAACCTGCAGGCCCTGCGTGCCGCTCGTGATCAGCATGATCACGATCCGCTCATAGTTCGGCTCGAAGCCGTAGAGGGAGGCCGCAAGCCGGCGGCGCACTGGTCACATGATCGGCGCTTGCCATGCCGAATCCACACGAGACCCGAACACGGGATCCGATTCAGGTGGCGGTTCCGGGAATAAAAATGGCATGCCGGCGGTCTTGCTGTTAACTCACTGCCGGTCACGGATTGCGGTTACAGCAGACACTTCACAATGGCCGATCCAGACACCGCGCAGCGTTTCGAGACGCTTGTATTGCCGCATATGACCTCGGCCTTCAATGTTGCGCGATGGTTGACGCATAACGACCAGGATGCCCAGGACGTGGTGCAGGAGGCGTACCTGCGCGCGTTCCGGTTCTTTGGCGGATTCCGCGGCGAGGATGCCCGTGCATGGCTATTGAGCATTGTGCGCAACACCTTCTACACCTGGCATCAGCAGAACCGGGGACATGCAGCACAAACCATGATGTTCGAGGAAGACATGCATAGCCTTGAGACGAGTGTGGCCGACCATGATGACAGTCCTGAAGCCATGCTCATACGCAGCCAGAGCCAGAAGCGGGTGCACAAGGCGTTGCTGGGCTTGCGGCTGGAATACCGGGAGGTGGTCGTGCTGCGGGAGCTGGAGGATTTGTCGTACAAGGAAATCGCCACCATCGTGGGCATCCCGATCGGCACGGTGATGTCTCGCCTGGGCCGAGGCCGCCAGCAACTCGCGGCGCTGCTCGCCCCGACGGATCAGGAGGCGTGATGGATCACAACCAAGCGTTTGCATTACTGCCGGGCTATCTCGACCAGGAGTTGAGCCTGTCCGAAGCACTCGAATTCGAGCGCCATCTTGCTGACTGCGAGCAGTGCCAACAGGCCTATGCACAGCACCGCCAGGTGAGTGCGCAGCTGCACCAGGCGGATTTGCGCGTTGCGGCGCCGCAGGAACTGGTGAAACGCATCAAGGCTGCGCTGCCGGTGCGCCGCACGCTCTGGCAGCGGCTGGGTGAGCGATTTGGGCGGTGGGGAGGCGGCGGGTCGCTGGCCTGGGCGCCGGCTGGCGCTGTGTTGATGAGTGTGGTGGCGTTGACCTGGAGCGTGGGGCTGTACCTCTCGGTGCCATCGAGCGAGACGCGTCTGACCCAGGA
>NZ_JBFTSF010000503.1:0-2619 GCF_056399905.1 Cupriavidus sp. 01L46 | reverse complement strand
CCGTACGACAAGCCGACCGACGCCGAGGCGCGGCTGATTTCTTCCATGGCGATCATGTGGGCCAGGTAGCCCATATTGGCGCCGCCGTATTCCTCCGCCACCGTGATGCCGAGCACGCCGAGGTCGCCCATCTTCTTCCAGGCATCCATCGGGAACTGGTCGGTGCGGTCGATCTCCGCCGCGCGCGGCGCCAGTTCGGCCTGCGCCCAGTTGCGCACGGTGTCGCGCAGCATCTCGATGTCTTCGCCCAACTCGAATTTCAGGCCTGGCAGCTCAGCCGTTGCGATCATGGCGGTCTCCTGATGGTATCGGTATTGGTCTTCTTGATTTGTCGTTTGTGGTCAGACGTGGTCCAGCGTGCGCACCACGCACAAGGTCATCAGCATGGTGGCCACCGCCTTGCGCACGCCAGCGGTCTCGCTATACACATCGCCCTGCACCACGATCAAGGTGCGGCCGGGCTTGAGCACGCGGCCCACCGCCACCAGCCGCTCGCCCTGGGCGGGTGAGAGCAGGTTGATCTTGTACTCGGCGGTCAGCCCGGCCTCGCCGTCCCCCACGATCGACAGTGCGGCGTAGCCACAGGCGCTATCGGCCAGCGCGCMGACGGCGCCACCGTGGAAAAAGCCGTGCTGCTGGGTCACGCCCTCGGACCACGGCATAGCGATCTCCACCTCGCCGCGCATGACCCGCGTCAGCGCCGCGCCGAAGGTGGTCATCAGGCCCTGCCGGGAGAAGCTGGTGGCAATGGCATCCGCGCGCTCGGCGGACAACGGCGTGGCATCGACAGCTTGGGGCATGGGCTTTCCTTGTTTGAGAAGCTATTCTATTGACGTTTACGTAAACGTCAATCAAATCGAATACGGAAACTGAAATAATGGCCCATCAGGCACTTTTCACCACGGCCGGTGGCACTTCGCACGCATGTGTCGCCAGCAACTCCCGGCACTGCCGTTCGTACTGATCGATCTCGGCAAGCTGCGCCTGCAGGTCCTCGAGCTGGCGCTCCAGTGTGCCGCGGTGATGCGCCAGCGAATGCAGGAAGCGCTCCAGTTGCGGCGCGGTGTCTCGCGGCGACTCGTACAGGTCGAGAATTTCGCGGATTTCGTTGAGCGTCAACCCGAGGCGCTTGCCCCGCACGGTGAGCTTCAGGCGCGTGCGCTCGCGCCCGTTATAGACGCGCTTGCGCCCGGTCGGCCCTTCGCGCTCCGGCGACAGCAAGCCCTGGTCCTCGTAGAAACGGATCGCACGCGGCGTCACGTCGAACTCGCGGGCGAGATCGGTGATGGTGTAGGTTGGCGTGGCTGGCGAGTCTGGCATGGTGGCCCGGTAAAAAAGTGAACGGTCGTTCGGTATGGAATGAAGTTTTCGCTTAAGATGGAAAAAGCCCGCTCCAATTGACGTTAACGTTAGCGTCAAGCAAGGCCGCTGGCAACCGCGATATGCAACCGTGACAACGAGAAAGCCCGCCTGCGCGCGGCACCGCGCGCACAGGGCTTCAGACCCGAGAGACTCCTCATGAACGCACTCGAACACGAACTCCAATACCCGTTTGGCGAAACCCTGCCCGAAGGCGGCGCGCGGCAGCAGGTGGCGCCCGGCGTCTACTGGCTGCGCATGCCGCTGCCCTTCGCGCTGGACCACATCAACCTGTGGCTGGTGCGCGACCGCCTTGAAGGCCGCGACGGCTGGACCATCATCGATTGCGGCGTCACCAACGACACCATCAAGGCGCACTGGGAAACCGTATTCGCCAACGAGCTCGACGGCCTGCCCGTGCTGCGCGTGCTGGCCACCCACTGCCACCCCGACCACATCGGGCTGGCGCACTGGCTGTGCAAGCGCTGGGACGCCCGCCTGTGGATGAGCCTGGGCGACTACATGAACGCCCGCGTGATGGGCGGCGGCAGCGGCGCCGGCTCCAACGCCGGCGGCGACTTCGCCGCCAGCCACTTCGCCCGCCACGGCCTGACGGACCCCGACAGCCTGGAAAAGCTGCGCGCACGCAAGAGCTACTACCCGTCGCTGGTGCCCGACCTGCCCACCCAGTACCGCCGCATGATGGACGGCGATACCGTGCATATCGGCACCGACCCGGCCAGGTCCGGCTGGCGAGTGATCACTGGCTTCGGGCACGCGCCCGAGCACGTAGCGCTCTACAACGCCGCCTTGAATGTGCTGATTTCCGGCGACATGGTGCTCCCGCGCATCTCCACCAATGTCAGCGTGTTCGACATGGAGCCGGAAGCCAATCCGCTCAAGCTATACCTGGACTCCCTGGGCAAGTACGAGCCGCTGCCGGAAGACGTGCTGATCCTGCCGTCGCATGGCCGGCCGTTCCGGAATCTGCATATCCGCATCAAGCAGCTACGCGAGCACCATGTGGAGCGGCTTGCCGAAACCCGGGCGGCCTGCGTGGAGAAAGCCTGCAACGCGCATGACATCGTCGGCGTGATTTTCAACCGGMAGTTTGATATTCACCAGATGACGTTTGCCATGGGCGAGGCGCTGGCGCACTTGCATGTGTTGTGGCATGCGGGGGATGTGAGGCGGGAGATTGGGGGGGATGGGATTGTTAGGTTTAGGGTTTAGGGGGTACTGGTGGCTTTTTGCTTTTGC
>NZ_JBFTSF010000502.1:0-2660 GCF_056399905.1 Cupriavidus sp. 01L46 | reverse complement strand
ATGATGATGAGGTAAAGCGTCTCGTTTCATGGACTAATGAATTGTCAGGCGGTGAGCTGCTTATCTCAGAAGATGCGCTATGCAAGTATGTAGAAAGAATACAGTCCGGGGATTTAAAAATTTTTGCGATAGAGCCTTCATGGGGTGCCGAGGTGGTATGCGTTTATGAAGGTGAGGTAAGCGAGGGGGCGGAATTTATACAGCAAAGGCAATGAGAGAAATTTTCAAAGTAAAAGATGTTGTGGGGAACATTGATATCGATCAATATTCTTTTCAAGAAAATATGTCGCGCTTTGTCCCGTGATATACCGTTAATGATATGAGAGATTTTCAGATTGTTTTTGTCAGTGACGTAGATCACGAGCAYCTGATGGCGGAAATATCCTATCGGAAGCAGCGTTTGTGCCTGATAAGCAAAGAGGGTGGAAACGAAAAAATGGAAATAGAATTTCTAACGGAAATTTTTATTATCGAGGATAGCGTGGTGATGAAATTTCCACTTGTTGAATTTGTAGACGTAATCAAGCAAGCGGAGGCGGAGCTACGGCGGTGCATTTGAATGCGCGGGATATGGTGCCACTGCTTGCTGCCCCCACTCGACCAGGATGGAAGTAATGAGCGACCAGTATCTGACAGTGGAGCAGGCGTATCGTGCAATGTTTTATTTTTTGGAGCACGAATATGATCTGACAAAAGCCGATGAGATTGGAGGGCTTCTGAGTTCGCTCTCATGGGAGATCACTCAGCGACATGGTCCTGCTGATGCGGCTGCATGGCAAGATTGGCGGGATGCTGTTCGAAAGGCTTTAACGATTTCGGACAATGCATCGCCGTGAAAGCAAGAGTGAACCAGCATGACGTCGCTTCGCTTGCCGTATGTTCGAACTCTAATACCTGGGATTAGGGTTTCCAAGGCTGTTTGAGCCCGCGTGGGATGAACGGCCCGGCCGTGAGTGCCAGGCGCGATAGCGCCTTCGGTTTTGGGGTTGGCCGCTGGCGGAGCGGGTTTCATCCATTCGGTGGCAGCCTTGACGCGCAATCGCGGCACGGCTGTGCTGGCAGTCCTTGTCGGCAGCCAGGCGGTGACGATACGAGTAGGTCGTGATGCCCTGACCTTCGAATCAGCTCGGCAACAACCTTCGCGCGCTTCCGCAGAGCCAGAAAATCTCGTCAGGAAAAGTCACTAAGACTGCTGCGACAATGTAAGCCAATAATTTAAGGGCGGTGCCGAAGGCTTCATTGCAGCTCCTGGTACTTACGGAGTTGGTTGCACCCAATCACCGATTAGCTCCTCTGCCCCGCGCTTGTCTACGCGGTAGACTTTTCCGTCTCGAACTAACTCGGCATAACCTCTAAAAAAATAACCTCGCTTGTCATAGCGAGGAGGAATTATTACATTGCCAGATTTATCAATGAACCCCCACTTGCCATCTATCGCCACGGTAAAAAGATTGTCATTGAGCCACTTCCCGGACCACACATTAAAAGCAATTTGGTCGTAGTTTAATTCTAGTAATTTATTGCCTTTCAGGTCGTATAGCATTCCATCGCGTCTAGCTTTAAAGCCAATTATAAAACCATCACCCTCATACTCGACAATCTTTGGGCTGTCTTTAAGTGTCGGCGCAATTATTTCACGCCCCGCCATATCGATAACCCCCCACCCGCTCGCTCTTTCTACCGCTGCAATGCCTGCTATGTCGCTGAAATAATTTATCTTTTTATATGTAAGGGGAATGACCACATTCCCCCTTGTATCAAGATACCCGCAATTACCTTCAGCGCAGACGCCAATGAGTCCATTTTTCAAGCCCAAGACTTCGTCATACTCAAAGGGTATAGCGACCCTTCCGTTTTCATCGATATAACCGATCTTTTTACCTAGCCTTGCGGCACTTATGCCCTCCTTAAAGTGCAAGGAATTGTTGTAGATTGGCGGAATGACAATCACGCCATTCTTGTCTTTAGCTCCCCAGAGTCCATTCAGATTAAAAGTGATTGGATAGCCATCCATATCATTATTTTCAGCGGATACATTGGCAGAAGACATTCCGAGAATTAAGAGGCACAAGCTCCGAACCAATAGTCGGGTAACCATAAATATAATTTCTCTCCAAAATTACCTGCGATTGTAGTACTAGTGACATCTTAAACTTTAACATCCCGTCATGGCTTTGCTTCGTCCGCGCAGAGATAAGCCTTTCCTTGCCGAGGCATCTTAGGCGCACGTGTCATCGACGGTGCGGGTGTGAGGGTTGGGGGTCGTAATTGGCTGGCGCGGCGTCATTCAGCGCTGGACCGCTTCAACGGCGTTGCCCAAGCGGCTGGCGCAGGTTGCGGCTGACGGCCGGCAGGATCGATCCGGTTCTTGCGGCCGTTGGCTAGCGTAGCGGATGTGACTTTTTGTTGCGGCTGGGTTCGGCTGCATGGCCCCACGATATACTCCGCTCGTTGCTGCAACCACAGCGGCCGGGTTTGACAGCCCGACGACAAAACACGCTGTCAAACTTGCTCGCAAAGGAGGCACTCCCATGCCCCAGTCTTCATTCGCCCATTCCGGGCAAATCGCTTCCCTCAAGCTTCCCGTCATCTGCCAGCGCCTGCGCGCCTCCCAACGGAGGGCGCTCGATGTATAACTACCCGCGCTACAACATCACCGC
>NZ_JBFTSF010000501.1:0-2740 GCF_056399905.1 Cupriavidus sp. 01L46 | reverse complement strand
GTTCATCGAGGAGCGCGTGCAGATCCTGGCGGCCATCTCACACGATCTGCAGACGCCGATCACGCGCATGAAACTGCGCGCCGAGCTGGCAGAGGACTCCGAGGAGAAGCGCAAGATGGTGCAGGACCTGGCCGAGATCGAAAGGCTTGTGCAGGAAGGGCTGGCGTATGCGCGCTCCACGCATGGCGATGGCGAGAAGCCATCGCGAATCGACCTCGGATCGTTCATCGAGAGCCTGGCCTACGATTATCAGGACACCGGTAAGACAGTGACCATCGAGCAGAACGTCGGCGGCGCCATCGTGACGCGCCCCCATGCGCTGCGCCGGATCCTGACCAACCTGATCGACAACGCAATCAAGTTCGGCGGCGCGGCGGAACTGCGCGTGGACCGCGAGCACGACACCGTGATCATCGAGGTGCTCGATCGCGGCACGGGCATCCCGGAAGACAAGCTCGAAGCCGTGCTGCAGCCGTTCGTCCGGCTCGAGGGCTCGCGCAGCCGCGAGACCGGCGGCTCCGGCCTGGGCCTCGCGATTGCACATCAGCTTGCGGTGGCCATCGGCGGCTCGCTCAAGCTGCGCAACCGTGAAGGGGGCGGGCTGGCAGCGATCGTCAGGCTAGGCTGATCAAAGGGGAGGGTAGAGGCCAGCTTGGTTGTTCGGCGGGGCCACGGTTTCAATGCGCCGCTGTCCGCTTCGAAGCGGCCTGGCCACGCTCGCGGCGACGAGCCTGACCAGGCAACGCGGCGTCAGAGTTGGTCTGCGTCGATCACGGCTCTGGCAAAGTCCTGCGGCGCTTCCTGCGGCAAGTTGTGGCCAATGCCACCCGTGATGAGCCGATGCTGATACTTGCCTGAGAACTTGCTGGCGTAGGCACTCGGTTCCGGGTGCGGCGCGCCATTGGCGTCGCCTTCCATCGTGATGGTGGGCACACCGATGCTCGGAAACGCAGCAAGCCGCCGTTCCAGATCGGCGTATCGGGCTTCGCCCTCGGCAAGGCCGAGCCGCCAGCGGTAGTTGTGGATCACGATGCTTACGTGGTCCGGGTTGTCGAAAGCCGCCGCGCTGCGATCGAACGTGCGGTCGTCGAAGTTCCATGTTGGCGAGGCGAGTTGCCAGATCAGCTTCGTGAACGCGTGCCGGTGCTGCGCATAGCCGACCCGCCCGCGCTCGGTGGCGAAATAGTACTGATACCACCATTGGAGCTCGGCCTGCGGCGCAAGCGGCTTTCGGTTGCCCTCGACACTGCCGATCAGGTAACCGCTGACGGAAACCAGCGCCTTGCATCGCTCCGGCCAGAGCGCCGCGATGATGCATGCCGTCCGCGCGCCCCAATCGTAGCCGGCGAGGATCGCMTTGCTGATGCCCAGCGCGTCCATCAGGGCGAGGGTGTCGAGCGCGAGCGCCACCTGCTCGCCATTGCGAACCGTCGCGGCCGACATGAAACGTGTGCTGCCGTAGCCGCGTGCATACGGCACGATCACGCGGTACCCCGCCGCCGCCAGCGCCGGTGCGACGTCGACAAAGCTGTAAATGTCATACGGCCAGCCATGCAAGAGGATGACGGGAGGGCCATCGGCAGGACCTTCCTCGGCATAGCCGATATTGAGTTCGCCGGCAGTCACCTGCTTGATTGTTGTGAATTGGGCATGCGTACCCGGCCGTGCGGTTGGCGGGCGTGCTGCCGTCTGGCTGGATTCCGCGTGCGCCAGGTCAGACAAGCCAAATGGCGCGGCGGCCAGCGTGAGCGCGGCCGAGCCAAACAGGCGGCGCCGTTTTTGATTGATCGGTTCGGACATGGTTCTCTCCATTGGGACTGATGCCGATGGGAAGCATCGGCGACCGACGTATCGCGCCTGTTTCCCGAACCCTTCGATTTGAAACGTTGCGTATCCGGCAGGCCGCCGGATACAGAGCGATACAAAACCGCATCACAGATCGCGGCCCTGTGCCGCGTCCGCGCCACTTTCCGCAGGTTTTTGCATGCGTCTGTATCACGCGGCCACCGGGATACGTTTCCAGACAGAACAGGGCCCGACGTGCTACGTGCCCGATACGTCGACCGCCTTTAATACGTTCCGTGGCCCGATGCCGAGCACATGCGAAGCGATCTCAGGCCGCGCAATACCCAGCGCAAATCCATCTCAAGGAAATTGATCATGAACCGCATCGAGAACGTCCTGTACACGGGCAAGGTCCACGTCACCGGCGGCCGCGATGGCCAAGCCCATAGCAACGATGGCCGGCTGAATCTGAAGCTGTCCTCACCGGGCAGCAGCGGCGCCGGCACAAACCCTGAGCAACTGTTTGCCGCGGGGTGGTCGRCCTGCTTTATCGGGGCCATGGGCCGCGCCGCCAGCCAGATGAAGATCAAGCTGCCAGCGGACCTTGCGCTGGATACCGAGGTGGACCTCGGCACCACCGATGACGCCTTTTTCCTGCAGGCCCGCCTGAACGTCAGCCTGCCGGGCCTCGACCCGGAGGTGGCGCAAGCGGTGGTTGAAGCGGCGCATCAGATCTGTCCGTATTCGAAAGCCACGCGCGGCAACGTCCACGTTGAACTGCATCTGGTCTGACCCGTGCCGTGATCCGCCCGATGCCGTCGGGCGGATCGTATGCGCGCCAACTCCGTGGGCGCAGCTTCCCACTCCTTACGCACTTGCGTTTGTGTTTCAGTGCATTTCTGTGGCATGACAGCCGACCCAATCAGCGCGGAGGCATTGCTGGACAGCCGTGAGC
>NZ_JBFTSF010000500.1:0-2742 GCF_056399905.1 Cupriavidus sp. 01L46 | reverse complement strand
CATCAGAAATTCAACGGCTCTACCAAACGGACGCTCCATGTCCGGTGGCTCGACCAACACAGTCAATGTTGGCATGGAAATTTGGTCGAGCAGCGAATCGCAAAGCCCGGCGTAAGCTGTCCACAGCCTGTGCATTCCCTCAGCGCCTTTCAGGTTCCTTCGACGCGAGTACAGGGTTGTTTCTAGGTACGCGGAGACCCGGGTTGTCCATACTCCCCCTCGGTGGAGAGCGGTACTGTGGGAATGGCCGGTCGCGTCGACACTGCGCAGGTAGATGGCGACCGGTGAAAGGGATTGGACGATGCTTTCAAATTCCGCAATGTAGCCACGAATTCCACCCTGCTCTTGTTCCATCATGAAGCGGACAGTGCTCTGAAAGAGGCTGCCTTCAAGAATACATAGGCCGTTCGTGGAACGATACCGCTCTGCGAAACGCTGCCAACCCTGCAGGCAACGCGCGGAATAGCCAGGCAGTCGCCTTGACGTCGTAAGCCCCGCAGGATGCACCGGGTGCTCCTGATCTTCCTCCCGATACCACCTGGCTTCGCACCCGATCGAGCCCGCAAATCCGCAGAGCCGCTCCGCAAGTGTGCTCTTGCCAATTCCTGGCAGCCCGTCAATCAGTACCAGTTTCAAAATTCAGCCCCTGCTTCCAATGCAGTCTCCATGTTTTGCCGACTAGATACCGCATCGACCGAACGTCGGCTTCCGGCCGGGATCGCCGCGTGCAGACGGACAGCGGTAGCTGCATTCTGCCTTTGCCAACCGCGCCTACGCCCCCCTTGCCTGTTCAGGCAATTCAGAGCTTGCGAAAAAAAGCAGACAAGATTCGGCACGAAAGAGTCCCCGTTTCGCCTTTGTCACGGCTGTCCCATGTACGGCCGTTCCGCGGCGAAGAGCACACGCTGCACAAATGTACGCCAATCGGCCGGCGCGCGATCGCCAAGCAGGTGAATCCCAGCCATTAGCGCCTGGGCGCGCGGTTGCAGCGGTAGGCCATCGAGCACGCGCTCGGCAGCCACAGGATCGCCACGGCGGACAAGCGCGAAGAAACGCTCCATCTGCGCGACAACGCCCGGTTTGTCGTACTGCGCGACGATCGAATCCAGCACCCGCCTGACCGCTGGAATCCCCGTGTCGGCCCCCGTGGCTACGGCCAGCCATACCGTCTGCCCGTCAATGCCATCGTCGGCGGACAACGTCCGCGCGCGGGCACGCAGCTCCGGCGACGCGCCGCGCGAGGCGGCAGCCAGGCGCAGCACATGGCCATACACCGGTGTACCGTCCGCAGCGGCCACGGCTTCGTCGAGCCGACCGTTCGCCAGCAATGCGATCGGTCGCATCGGGCCCTCCACAGTCAGGGGGCCGGGCTCAAACGCCAGCAGGTCCCGTAGCATCGGCGAGGCTCCCGACGCCGCTTCCTGCCTGGACCTGGCGGCCGCCGGGTCGAGAAGGCGAGTCAACCGCAGCGCCTCGCCCGCCATCATCTGGCGCAGCGCTGGATTTTTCGACATGGCTAGGTCAAAGCGCTCAAGCGCTTCGCGGTAACGCCCATGTTCGCTTGCCTGCCATCCCACGGCGTTGGCATACCACGCGGAATCAGGCCAGCGGCGAGCCCCGGTCTCGAAGGCGGCCTCCTTCTCCGGCCCATCGGGCATGCATCGGGTCGCCAGGTACGCCAGCGCCGGCTGTATTGGCGTGGCCTCAGCCAGCGCGCGATAGCGTGCGCAGAGCGCGGCACGCGGCGCGCCCTTAGCCAGATCCTGCTCGGTGCGCATCGCAATGACGTCGACCGGGAAACGCACGCGCCGCTCGGCGAACGCCTGCTCGAAGCCAGGCTCCTCACTCGCCAGCGCCAGCCAGTTGGCCAGGTAGGAAGAATCCGGCGCATCGAAGCGGACATGCGCCAGGATCATCGCTGTCGCACCAGCTTTGTCCTCTAGTTGACTGGCAAGAACATCGGGCGGCGTATCGTCGGCCGCGTCCACGACCGTGCGCACCCCGCCGCCCCTGGCGTTGATCCTCTCCGGCGGCCGGGCAAAGACAACGTCAGCCGACGCAGCCTGCCAGCGCTGAGGGCTCAGCAAGCGCGGAGCGTCCGCGTTGGCGCTGCCGTAGGTCGCCGTCCATTCCCGCAAGGGCGCGGCGCTCGCGACCGTATAAACCATGTGGGTAGCCTTCCGGCGAACCGCGGCGCTGAACGACTCGATCGGCTCGCCGTCAAGCGTCTGTGTCACCACCTGCACGTCGAGGCCGCCGTGAACCTCAACTTCGGCATGGGAACCCGGTTTCAGTTCGACGCGCTGATCATTCACGGTGGCGACGACCGATTGTGCCAGGCCGTTATAGACAATAACGCTGACTTTCCCCATGGACCAACCGATGGCAAGCACGGTCCCGATGATGCCGACGGCGACACAGGAACGGGCCAATCCCGGAAGGAATCCGGTTGCGGACTGGAAGCGCTCCCAGAGGTCGGGCTTGTTCGCCCGCAAGGCACGCTCGTTCCCCAACGCCAATGTGTCGTAGGCGGGCGGCGGCGCCGGAACCGATAGCGGTGGCACGGCCAATGGCTCCCCCGCCGCGGCCGCGGCAATCATGGTTTCCGTGCGTAGAAGTTCGTCCAGTGCCGCGCCACCCAGCGCCGACAGACATGCGGCTGCATGGTTGACCCAACCGCCCACGACGCGCAGCCAGTCGTTAATGTTCTCCCGGACCGGTACGCCGAGACCCAACTCACCC
>NZ_JBFTSF010000499.1:0-2755 GCF_056399905.1 Cupriavidus sp. 01L46 | reverse complement strand
GGATAGTCGCGCCACATACTGATCGAACCCAGCCCCTCGTGCAGGAAGACCACCAGCGGGCGCTCCTGCCGCTGCGGCCGCAGCCACTGGATCTCTATCTGGATACGGCGGCCATCGAATGGAATTTCCACCAATTCGCTTTGCATGCCCTTGCCCTTCATCATCGGTCTGTCGTTGCCGGCACGATTGCCGGCTCCGGAGCCACGCCTTCGGCAGCCGCGTGCGCAGCCTCCTCTCGCTGGCGCAGCCGGAAGCGCTGGATCTTGCCGGTGGCTGTCTTCGGCAGTTCAGCCACGCACTCGATCTGGCGCGGGTACTTATACGGGGCCAGCCGCGACTTGACGAACGCCTGCAGCTCGGCCGCCATGCCCTCATGCCAGGACTGGCCGGGGCGCAGYACCACGAACGCTTTCGGCTTGACCAGTTCGTCGGCATCGGCCACGCCGATCACCGCCGCCTCCAGCACGGCCGGATGCAAGGCCAGCACAGCCTCGACCTCGAATGGCGATACATAGATGCCGCCCACCTTGAGCATATCGTCGCTGCGCCCGGCGTAGAYGAAATAGCCATCCGCATCCTGCTGGTACTTGTCGCCGCTGCGGGTCCATTCGCCCACGAAAGTGTCGCGGGTCTTGTCGCGGTTGCCCCAGTACATCAGCGCGGCGCTCGGGCCCTTGATAAAGAGGTCGCCGATCTCGCCCGGCGCGCAGGGCTGGCCCGCTTCATCCAGCAGCTTCAGCGCGTAGCCGGGCACCGGCTTGCCGGTGGTGCCGTAGCGCACGTCACCGGGACGGTTCGACAGGAAGATGTGSARCATCTCGGTGGAGCCRATGCCGTCGAGGATGTCGCAGCCAAAATGCGCGCGGAAACGGTCGCCGATATCCTTGGGCAGCGCCTCTCCCGCCGAGGTGCAAACGCGCAGCGCAACGTCCGGCCGACCCGGCAGGTCRCTCGCGGCCAGCATGCCGGCGTATAGCGTGGGCACGCCGCAGAACACCGTCGGGCGCTGCTCGCGCAGCCGGCGGAACACCGCTTGCGGCGTGGGACGTTCGGCCATCAACACGGTGGTGGCGCCAACGGCAAGCGGAAAGGTCAGCGCATTGCCCAGGCCGTAGGCGAAGAACAGTTTCGCCGCGGAAAAAACCACATCGTCTTCACGCAGGCCAAGCACCTGGCGCGCATAGAGATCGGCGGTATGGAACAGGTTGCCATGCGTGTGCACGGTGCCCTTTGGGCGGCCCGTGGAGCCGGAGGAATACAGCCAGAAGGCGATGTCGTCCGGCCGCGTGGCGGCAGCGCCTTCCAGCGGCATGCCCTGCCCGGCCATCTCGGCCACGCTCGGCCCCGGGCCGCCACTACCCGCATCCGGTGCGGCGAGGATCAGCGCGGGCGCGGTGCCAGCTTTACCGATGGCATCGCGCATGACGCTGGCCAGCGGCGCCGAGACCACGGCCGCGCGCGCGCCGCTGTGGTCCAGCATGTATGCGTAGTCGTCGGCGGTCAGCAGCGTGTTGACGGCCACGGGCACCACGCCGGCCAGCAGGCAGCCGAGGAACACCGTGGGGAAATCGATGGTATCCAGCGCGCACAGCAGCAGGCGCTCCTCGGGGCGGATCCCGGCATGCAGCAGGGCGGCGGCAAAGCGCCGGCAGCGCTGGTCCAGCGCGGCGAAGCTGAGCGGGCCGGCATCGTCCACATAGGCGACCTTGTCGGCGCGGCCTGCCGCCAGGTTGCGCGACAGCAAGTCGGCGGCGGCGTTGTAGCGGGCCGGCAGTACGGAAATGGCCGCAGCAGTAGCAGCAGTAGTCGCATCGGCCGCCGGGGACGGGGATGCAATGGGGGGCGTCATGTCTCCACTCCTCGATGCCGTCCCCGGGTCGCACTTCGCCGTGGGGACGGAGTCAGGTTTGTCGTGATTTTTTGTTTTTCTTCTTGACCTGCATTTGTCGATGCATTTTATTGCATATAGCCTATTATGCAAGCAGAGAAATGCACTATATGACACGATGGCCGCGTCCCTTATAATCGCAACCCCGATCCCGGCCCCAACCGCTCCCATTCCCCATCCAGACCCGCCCGCCATGCGCCGCGACCCAGACCCACTGCTGGCCCCCGACTCCTCCGACGCCCGCCCTGCCGGCGAGCGCGATCCCTACCTGACGCAGCTCGGCGAGCGCATCCGCTCGCTGCGCGCGGCGCGGGGCATGTCGCGCAAGGACCTCGCACGCGGCGCGGAGGTGTCCGAGCGCTACCTCGCCAACCTGGAGACCGGCACCGGCAATGCATCCGTGCTGCTGCTGCGCCAGGTGGCGCGCGCGCTGGATGTGCCGCTGCCGGTGGTGCTGGCGGAGATGGAGACCCAGCACGCTGCTGGTGGCCAGCCTGCCTCGGAGTTCTCGCAGCTGGTGCAGTGGCTGGCGCAACTGCCCACGGCCGACCTGTCACGCGTGCGTGAGGCTTGCCACCACGCCCTGGCGCCCTCGGCCTCCCACGACGCGCGCCATCGCCGCATTACGCTGATCGGGCTGCGCGGCGCCGGCAAATCCACACTCGGGCGGGCGCTGGCCGCGGCCATGGAAGTACCCTTCGTCGAGCTCAACGGCGTCATAGAGCAGGAAGCCGGCGCCAGCCTGGCCGAAATCCACTCGCTCTACGGGCAGGCCGCCTACCGCCGCTACGAGATGCGCGCGCTTGAACGCGTGCTGCGGGAGAACGACCGCATGGTGCTGGCCACGCCCGGGAGCCTGGTCTCGGA
>NZ_JBFTSF010000498.1:0-2782 GCF_056399905.1 Cupriavidus sp. 01L46 | reverse complement strand
CCATCGGGCGGAGTGGGCGTGCTGGCACACGCTGCTAGCAGCGCGGCACACGCAACTACCGCCAGTAATCGACCAATTTTCATTAAGTTCTCAAATCGTGACGCTAAAAATTTGCCTGATGCTAAGAAAAAGCGGCTTTCGCGTCAATGAAATTCTCCCTGCCGCGGCACTGGGCCGAGGCCGGCAGGGACGTATCGGGTACGTGAAAAACGCCGTCCCGGCCAAGCGCGCCCAAGGCTTGCGGGCGCGCGCAAGGACGTAACGGCAAGCGGGAATCAGCGGAAATTATCTTTCCAGCCGCGCAGCGCGCCAAAGGCCGCCGCGTCATTGCCGGCCACCCCGCCGGCGTGGGCCGCCACCGCCTCGCGCACCGCGGGCACGCGCGARCGCAGGAAGGGATTGACCTCGCGCTCCTGCCCGATGGTGGTCGGCACGGTCGGTGTGCCGGCCGCGCGCAACGCTTCCACCCGTGCCTCCCAGGCTGCCAGCTCGGCATTATGCGGCTCCACCGCGCGGGCGAACCGCACATTGCTGCGGGTGTACTCGTGGGCGCAGTACACCCGGGTGGCGCCGGGCAGCGCCGCCAGCTTGTCCAGCGACGACAACATCTGCGCCGGCGAGCCCTCGAACAGGCGGCCGCAGCCGCTGGCAAACAGCGTATCGCCGCAGAAGACCGAAGGCCCTGCGCCCGGCAGGTCCGCCACGTACGCGACATGGCCGGCGGTATGGCCCGGCACGTCGAGCACCTTGAGTTGCAGCGACGGGTGCGCCACGTTCACGGTGTCGCCCTCGCGCACCGCCACGGTACGAGCGCCGATGCGCTCGCCGGCCGGGCCAATGACCGGCAACGGGGCGCCATCCGGCGCGGTGGGATGCGCCGCCAGCAACGCGGCCGCCCCGCCCTGGTGATCGCCATGGTGGTGGGTGATTACAATAGCGCCCAGCGTCAGCCCCTCGCGTGCCAGGAAGGCTTCGACCGGCGCGGCTTCGCCCGGGTCGACCACGGCGGCGCAGTGACCGTCGTGGATTGCCCAGATATAGTTATCCTGGAATGCGGGAATCGGCTCCACCTTCAACATGCGTGCTCCTATGTCCAAGCGTCCGATTATAAATTGGGAAGACTGGCTTGCCTCGCCTCCCGGGCAATACATGCTCCAGTGGGAGCAGGCGCAGTACGACCGGATCGTGGTGGATATCTTCGGCTACCACGCGGTGCAGCTCGGCCTKCCGCACATCGACACCCTGCGCGAGAACCGCATGCCGTTCTCCGCCCTGGCCCTCGCCCCCGGCAACGGACCCCACGGCCCACGGGCCCAGGCCGATTCGCGCCAGTTGCTGTGCCGCTTCGACGAACTGCCGTTCGAGACGCAAAGTATCGATCTGATCACCCTGCCCCACATCCTGGAGTTTTCGGAAGACCCGCACGAGGTGCTGCGCGAGGTGTCCCGCGTGCTGATGCCGGAAGGCCGGGTGGTGGTGACCTGCTTCAACCCCATGAGCCTGTGGGGCGCCCGCCAAGGACTCAAGCGGCTCGGCGCCGACCCCTTCCTGCCCAACGACAGCCAGTCCATCGGCTTCGTGCGCATCAAGGACTGGCTCAAACTCCTGGGTTTCGATATTATCCGCGGCCGGTTCGGCTGCTATTGCCCGCCGTACCGCACGGAGCGCTGGCTGCAGCGCGCCGCCTTCATGGAGAAGGCCGGCGACCGCTGGTGGCCGATCTTCGGTTCAGTSTATATGATCTCGGCGGTCAAGCGTGTGCGCAATATCCGCCTGGTCGGCCCCGCCTGGAAGAGCCCCAAGGCTGCGCTGTCGCCAGTCGCAGCGCCAGTGGCGACGCCCACGGGCACCCACGGCAAGTCCCCTGGCGACGAGCATTAAGCGCCATTGAGCGCCATCAAGCGCTGCCGCGCCCCAATCACCCCGGTTGGCCCCGCCTCATCGCGGTGCCACCCTTAGCTTAGCCAATACCTAATGGAACCCAGCGAAATCGAAGACGTCATTATCTATTCGGACGGCGCCTGCAAAGGCAACCCCGGGCGCGGAGGCTGGGGCGCCGTGCTGGTGTCCGGCACCAACGAGAAAGAGCTGTTCGGCGGCGAAGCCCTCACCACCAACAACCGCATGGAAATGACGGCCGTGATCGAGGCCCTGCGCGCGCTCAAGCGCCGCTGCCGGATCAAGGTCTACACCGACTCCCAATACGTGCAGAAGGGCATCGGCGAATGGCTGCCGGGCTGGAAGGCCCGCGGCTGGAAGACCGCCGACAAGAAGCCGGTAAAGAATGCCGACCTCTGGCAGGAAATGGACAAGCTCGCGCAACAGCATGACATTACCTGGCACTGGGTACGCGGCCACAACGGCCACCCCGGCAACGAACGCGCCGACGCCCTCGCCAACCGTGGCGTCGACTCGCTCAAGGGATAGAGCCGGCCCCGTACGCCTCATAGCGCCCCACACCGGCCCGACTCCCCCGCCCCACCGGTTAGAATGCCCGCCATGCGACAGATCGTTCTCGACACAGAAACCACCGGCCTGAGCGCCGCCACCGGCGACCGCCTGATTGAAATCGGCTGCGTGGAGCTGCTCAACCGCCGCCTCACGGGCAGGCATCTGCACTTCTACGTCAACCCGGAACGCGATATCGACGAAGGCGCGATCGCGGTGCACGGCATCACCGTGGACTTCCTGGCCGACAAGCCCAAGTTTGCGGAAGTGGTCAACGAGATCCGGGACTTCGTCCAGGACGCCGAGCTGATCATCCACAACGCACCCTTCGACC
>NZ_JBFTSF010000497.1:0-2784 GCF_056399905.1 Cupriavidus sp. 01L46 | reverse complement strand
GTGCTCTACCACTGAGCCACATGGGCAACGATGACAACGACTGCAAGTTGCCTTATTACCAAATAAATACTCTAAGCCATTGATTTTTAAGGAGTTTTTTGGCTTCCCGCCGAATCAATGGACTGCATTATGGACTAATCGACCCTGCTCGGCAACCCCTTAATGGCGAAAGTTTCCATCTCTGTTCCGGCCGAAAAATCTCGCGGCATGTGAATCTGATGTGACTCTGCCTGGGTATTCGCAATTCAAAGCGAAATGCGATAGGTCCACCCCTCGCTGGCGTGTAAACTGCAGGGTTTTTGATTCAGCCGGTATGGTGCAAGCTCCACAGCACACAGGTTGCAGCGGCCCGACGCTCATTCGCTTGCTTGCGCGCCTAGCGGACGTCGATGTTCCCGAACCCAGACAATCGCTCTCGGACCGACTGAGCCAGTGGCTCGGCTGGGCCGACGCCATCGAACTGTCCACGGCCCTGAACGGCAACCCGCCGCCGGTAGCCCCCGGCGCGCGCGCCTTCGGCAGCGCCGAGGCGCTTGCGTGCGACCGTGTGCGAGCCGCGCTGGCGAATGCCATCGCAGGCGATGGCGCCGTTGCCTCCGCCAAGCGGCGCGGGCAACCGCAGGCGCCTGCCCAGGGAGACTCCACGGAGGCAGCGGTCGATTACGCGACATATCGTCAGCGTTATCTCTCGATGCAGCAGACGATGGAGACCGAGATCGGCAGCTTGCGCGGCCGCCTGCGGGCAATGCTGGCCGCCAGGACGCCCGCCCTGTCGCAGCTCGCGGCGGTGGATGCTGTCATGGAGGGGGCACTGGGCGCGCGCGAGCGCAGCCTGCTTGGTGGCGTGCCCGCATTGCTGGAAGGCCACTTCGCGCGCTTGCGCCAGGCCGAGCAGGCAACGCTGGCCGACGCCCAGGCCGCGGGCGAGTCCGCGGCGGTCACTTCCGGCGCATGGCTGGACGTGTTCCGCAGGGATATGCGCAGCGTACTGCTTGCCGAACTGGATATTCGTTTACAACCGATCGATGGGCTGCTTGCCGCCCTTCGCTCCAGCTAACAGGACGCCATGTCCAGATATCTTAATTTCGCTGTTTTTCTGGCCGGTCTGGCCGCGGTGTGCTGGATCGGCGTCGGCTATGCCGGCTCGAACACCCTGGCGCTGGCTGTCACCGTGCTGATCGGCGCCTGCTACGTGGCAGGCGCGCTCGAGCTGCGGCGCTATCACGAGGCCACGTCCACCTTGGCGCGGGCCGTAGCAGGCCTGTCCGAGCCGCCGGCCAGCMTGGATGCCTGGCTGGCGCAATTGCCTGCCAGCCTGCGCAATGCGACGCGCCTGCGCATCGAAGGTGAGCGCGTGGGCTTGCCGGGGCCGTCGCTCACGCCGTATCTGGTGGGCTTGCTGGTGTTGCTGGGCATGCTGGGTACGTTCCTGGGCATGGTGGCCACCCTGAAAGGCACCGGCATGGCGCTGGAAAGCGCGACGGACTTGCAGGCCATCCGCGCCTCGCTGGCCGCGCCGGTCAAGGGCCTGGGATTTGCATTCGGCACTTCGGTCGCGGGCGTGGCCACCTCCGCGATGCTGGGACTGCTTTCGACGTTGTGCCGGCGCGAGCGCACGCAAGCGGCGCAGAGGCTCGACACCAGGATCGCGACGACGTTGCGCATCTACTCGCTGTCCCACCAGCGCGAGGAGACCTTCAAGCTCCTGCAACGGCAGGCCGAGGTGATGCCCGCCTTGGTCGATCGGTTGCAGGCCATGATGGCGGCCATGGAACAACAGAGCCTGGCCTTGCACGAGCGCCAGCTCGCCAGCCAGGACGCTTTCCACGGCAAGACCGAAGCCGCGTACACCCGCCTGGCGTCCTCCGTGGAGCAATCCTTGAAGGAGAGCGTCGCCGATAGCGCCCGCGCCGCCGGTGCAGCGCTCCAGCCGGCCGTGGAGGCCACCATGGCGAGCCTCGCGCGCGGAACGGCCGCCCTGCAAGACACCGTCACGCAGGCCGTGCAGCGGCAGCTCGATGGCCTGTCGACCGGATTCGAGGCGACCACCACCACCGTGGCGGGCATCTGGAACGATGCGCTGGCGGGACACCAGCGATCGAGCGAAGCGCTTACCCAGGACCTGCGCACCTCGCTCTCCCAGTTCACCGACACCTTCGAGCAACGCTCCGCAGGCCTGCTGGAGGGCGTCTCCACCCGCCTGGAAGCCACGACCGGCAGCCTGTCGGCAGCCTGGAACAACGCGCTCTCCCAACACGAACGCGTCAGCCAGAAAATGGCGGGCGACAATCAAAACGCTTTGGCGGCGGCCGCGGCGAGCCTGGAACAGCAATCGACAGCACTGGTGCGCACGGTAGGCCAGTCGCATGCGGACCTGCAAGCGGAACTGGCAGCGCGGGACCAGCAGCGGCTGGCGGCCTGGGCCGATACGCTCGGCACGCTGGCCGCGACGCTGCGCAAGGAGTGGGAACTGACGGGCGCGCACACCGCGAGCCGGCAGCAGGAAATCTGCGACACGCTGGCGCAGAACGTGCGCGACATTTCCGCCCAGACGCAAGCACACGCCAGCAACACCCTCGTCGAGATCGACCGGCTCGTGCAAGCCGCTTCGGCGGCCCCCAAGCTGCTGGACAGCGTCTCCGCCCGCCTGGAAACGGCAACGAGCGGCATGTCGGAAGCGTGGAACAATGCACTCTMCCAGCACGAACGCGTCAGCGAAAAACTGGCGGGCGACAACCAGCACGCGCTGGCGGCGGCCGCGGCGACATTTGAGCAGCACTCGGC
>NZ_JBFTSF010000496.1:0-2812 GCF_056399905.1 Cupriavidus sp. 01L46 | reverse complement strand
CCACCGGCAAATTCATCAAGCGGTCGATCGAAGCCAGCGCGGCGCGGGATTGATGATAGCGGGTCAATAGCGCCGCCACCTGGGACATCGGCGCCAGCGCCCTGCCGGTCAGGGTAGTGCAGGCAATCAGCCCGCCGGTGGTGAGCTTGTCATCGACAATGAGGTAGACTCCGAACACCACCACGGCAAGGTAGGCCGCCTGCTGCGCGAAAGCCGCAAAGTTGACGATGCAGGCCGACAGGAAGCGGGTCTTGAGACCCAGCCTGGAGATCTGGCCGAGCACCTGCTCCCACTTGCCCTGCGTCGGCCCTTCGGCACCCATCGTCTTGATGGTCTCCAGGCCTACCAGCGTCTCGATCAACATCGCCTGCCGCTGGCCCGCACAACGTTGATTTGCCTGGATGGCCCGCGCAAGCGGCCCTTGCAAGACCAGCCCGGCACCGACGACCAAGGGAAGGGCAATCACCGGCGCCCAGCCAAGGCCGCCGCCCACCCAGAATATTGTCAAGATAAAGAACACCACGAACGGCACGTCGATCAGAGCCGTGATGGTGGCGGAGGTGAAAAACTCGCGTACCGCCTCGAATTCCTGCAGGTTGTTGGCAAATCCGCCGACCGATGGGGGGCGCGCGGCCATCTGGATGCCGAGCACTTTCTCGAAGATATTGGTCGACAGGATCACGTCGATCTTCTTGCCAGCTATGTCGATATAGTAGCCGCGCAAGGTGCGGATAAGCACATCGAAGCCCACCACCAGCATCACGCCGATGGTCAACGCCCACAGTGTTTCCATGGCATGGTTCGGTACTACCCGGTCATACACATTCATGGTGAACAGTGGCATGACGAGGGCAAACACACTGATCAGCAGTGATGCGATCAGGACCTCGCCAAAGACCGGCCAGGATTGCGCTACCACGCCCCAGAACCAGTGGCGCGGACGGGGCACCGCGCTCTGTGCGGTGCCCTCCTCGAAGCGGTAAGCGGGCCGTGCGAACAACACGTAGCCCATATAGCGCCGCTCCAACTCTTCCAGGCCGATCTCGCTCTCTCCCGCACCGGACTCCGGCATCACGAGCTGCGCGCGCGTGCCGGCACCCCTGCGTACGAGCACGCACGCCTGCCGGCCTTGCAACAGCAAGACGGCGGGCAGCACCAGATCGGAGATGGCGTGCAAGGGCCGCTTGGCCAGCTTGGCGGACAGGCCGGCTCGGGCCGCGGCGCGTACGAACAGATCAGGCGTGAGGCGATGCTCAACCAGCGGCAGGCCCGCAGTCAGCGCGTCGGCCGACACTGGCCGATTGAACATTTTGGCCAGCACCAGAAGACAGCCGAGCAAGGGATCGTCGTCCGGACCAGACGAAGGCGGCAGGTCCCATGGCCGCTGCGGCGATGCAGCCCCCTGCTCGGTTGTGGGCTGAACTGGTGACTCGGCGCGGTGCATTTACAGCACCCCGACTGAGTCTGGGTCGCAAAAAATTGGCAGCGCCAAGGCCGCCAGCATTTTGACAACAGAATCCCCGGTATCTCGCATGATCGCCCCCCGGCATCTCGCGCACGCCCAAATAAGGGCTCCGCCACCTTCCATCTCGCACATCTCCCGCGCTTTGGGCCAAACACGATCCGCCGAGCACAGGAGAACAGGAAATCTCAAAAAATCAAAGCCCCTCGTTTGGGCGCCCGCGCCCCTGCGGGGCGTTCGAGCGGACGTAAATTGCAGCGAGATCAAAGCTCTTCCAAAAGCGCTTTGAACTTAGAAGCGACCAGGAAACACCCGCCTCGGGATCGCCAGACAAAAGCAGATCACGAGCCTTGTGTTGCAGATCTTCGCGAAGCAAAAGCACCCGCTGAAGGTCGGGTACGGGTTTCGAGCCGAGATTGCCGACTCAGGTCAAACCGATTGATCCGGATTGTCCCGAACGGGTCCGGAGTGTGGTCGATACAGGATCGATCTCTCCCCGGGGCACGGCGTGACAAGGCGGACCTTTCGATTCCACCGATCCTCAGGGACCATGCCTGTCGGCGAACCGACCGGTGAGTTCTCACCTGGCGCGTTGCCGCTTGCTGCGGCTTGCGTGCCTTTGTAGGTGCCACGGACCAATTCTGACTCCCTCAGGAACCGGTCCGCGCCTGAAATTTGCTGCAAACTGCTTGTGATCGCTGCACCGGAGCTCGCAGAAGACACGACACCGGCTAGGCGTGGGCCATTGGATATAAAGTTAGTTGCGCTGGCTCTGCGCCGACCCCCTGCAATGCACGACCTGCAATTCATCTGTTAAGTGGTTACTCGGTGAACCTTCGAACGCGATCGACCACATCGCTTGTCCGACTGCTCCCGTGATGTATCTAGATGAGGTCACACTTCATTTTGTAACCGATATCAGAGCGAGGAGCATGCCATCACCCACAACCTATTGATTTATATGGCGCAACTAAATTGTTCCCCAAAAATTTGTAAGATTTTGAGTCATAGTGTTTCTTCGTTGTTACTAGTGAGTATCTGCAATGTGCTCGGCTGCCCTGCACCTAGCAGGCGTATTCAGTGATGTCACCGATGCTTTGGGACCAGGTGGTGTGGTGGCAAGAGGCAGGCACACCGTGTTGCATTTGGTTGCAACGGTGAAACTGGATCGGCGTTTGTGGCGAGAAAGATAGTTCGCGTTGCCGTGTTAAGTGGAAGGGTATACCCGTATCGATTGCAGCTTATAGGCGCCTGCGCTAGCTAAAAGGCCTAGCCCAAGTAGGCCCACCCCCTTTTTGCCGAGGCGGGGTAGTCGAGAAGCATCGATCTAATGGACGAGCAAAGCATGGC
>NZ_JBFTSF010000495.1:0-3490 GCF_056399905.1 Cupriavidus sp. 01L46 | reverse complement strand
CAAGCAATCCAGCACCTCCACCTTCCGCGAGTCGGGGCGGGCAGGGCTGGAGTTCTACACCCAGATCAAGACCGTTTATCGCGGCTGCTGAGCCGGCGCGCACGCGTCAATCGTCAACCGTCGATCATCAATCCGCATCAACGCATCAAGCAGGAGCAGGACATGAGAAAGGCCATCAAGCTGGAACTGAAGGAAGCCCGTCACATGGTGGCGGCAGCCATCCGCAAGTCCGAGGAAATCGGCGTGCTGGAATCGATCTGCGTGGTCGACGACGGCGGCTACCCGCTGGCGCTGGAGCGCATGGACGGCGCACGCATCACCGGCCCGCAGATCGCCTGGAACAAGGCCTTTACCGCCGCCGGCCACAAGCGCTCCACCCACCTGTTCAACCAGGCCCCCAACGGCCCCGCGCTGCCGGGCAATGAAGCCTTCGGTATCCAGTGGAGCTTCGAGGGCAAGTTTGCCGTGTTCGTAGGCGGCTTCCCGATCGTGGTCAATGGCGAAGTCATCGGCGGCATCGGCCTGAGCGGCGGCAACGGCGAGCAGGACACCGCCGCTGGCGTGGCAGCGCTGCAGGCCCTGCAGGAACTGCTGGCCGGCGACGACCTGAAGGTGCTGGTCGAAGCCGATATCAAGAAGTAAACCCAGGCCCCAGCGACAGCCCGCACCCCCACGCATTCCGAGTCAGCCATGTCCTACCGCATTCACCTCATCGAATCCCAGCAGTCGTTTGACGTCGATGCCGACGAGTCGGTGCTGGATGGCGCCCTGCGCGCCAACGTGCAGATGGCGCACGACTGCCGCTTCGGCGGCTGCGCCACGTGCCGCGTCAGGCTGGTCGAAGGCGCGGTGGCCTATGAGGAGTACCCCATGGGCCTGACTCCGGAAGAAGAAGCCGAAGGCTTTGCGCTGGCCTGCCAGGCGCGGCCCAGCAGCGACCTGGTGATCAGCACCGCGCGCCCGGGCGAGCCGTGCGCCGAGCCCGCGCGGCAMACCGCGGTGATCCGCAAGATCGCGCCGCTCAGCGCCGACGTGGTGCACCTGACGCTGGAGCTGCCGCAGGCGCAGGCGCTTGACTACCGTCCCGGCCAGTACCTCAAGATCTTTGTCGGTGACGGCATCGCGCGCAGTTTCTCGATGGCGTCGGTTCCCAAGGACCGCACGGTGGACCTGCATGTGCGCCGTATTCCCGGCGGCTACTTCACCGAGCGCTTGCTGGCGGGACTGCGCTCCGATGACCAGCTCGACGTGGAGCTGCCGCTGGGCGGCTTCTATTTCCGCAAGGACGACTATCGCCCGCTGGTGATGGTGGCCACGGGCACCGGGCTGGCGCCGATCAAGAGCATCCTCGAATCGCTGATGGACGATCCGGATTGCCCGCCGGTCTCGCTGTACTGGGGCATGCGTACCCAGGCGGATTTGTACCTGCACGAACAGATCCAGGCGTGGGGCGCGCGGCTCTACGATTTCCAGTACGTGCCGGTGCTGTCGCGTGCCGACGGCGCATGGAGCGGCCGGCGTGGCCACGTGCAGCACGCCGTTGCCGCCGACCTGCCGGACCTGTCGGAGCACGCCATCTACCTGTGCGGCTCGCCMGACATGATCCGCGACGCGCGCGAGATCTTTCTCGGGCTCGGCGCCAGCGGCGCGCATATCTACGCCGACAGCTTCACATTCCAGCACAGTTGAACCAGCGCGCGCGGGCTGGCCAATGCSGGCCCGCGCGCCCACAAGACGAACATGTCCGACGACCACGGCAGTGTTCCATCCGCCCACCCGGCGGGCCATCCCGGCGCCAGCCTCGGCTCGCGCCATTCGCCGCTGTTTTCGCAGGTGACCGATACCTTGCGCCAGCGCATCGTCGGCGGYGTGTACCGCCAGGGCGACCGCCTGGTGGAGCACACGCTGTCGGCTGAACTGGGCGTGTCGCGCGTGCCGGTGCGCGAGGCGCTGCGCGCGCTGGCGGCCGAGGGGCTGGTTCGCATCGAGCCGCGCCGGGGCGCGTCGGTGGCGTGCCTGTCGGAGCATGTGGCCCGGGAGATGGTGGAGGTGCGTGCCACGCTGGAAGGCCTGAACGCCAAGCTTGCGGCGCAACGGCGCGATCCCCGGCTGGTCGCCGAGCTGCAGGAGGTGCTGCGCCAGGGTAGCGCGGCTGCATGCGGCGGCGAGGATGCGCGCCTGCTCACGCTCAATTTCCGTTTTCACGAAGTGCTGGGCAATATCGCCGCCAACAGCGTGCTGCAGGAGATGATGCGCTCCTTGCGCGAGCGTACCGGGTTGGTGTTCGCGCCCGCGCACCGGCAGCGCGCGCAGCAGAACTGGGACGAGCACGCGCAGATCCTGCGGGCGGTGATTGCCGGCGACGCCGACCTCGCGTCACTGCTCGCCACACGCCATGTGTACAGCGCGGCAGAGGCGGCCACGCCTGTTGGCCCGGAAGCCTAGGCCCCTAGCTCCCTAGCTCCCTAGCTCCCTAGCCCCAGGTCCTTGGTGACGCAGCGCCATGGCAATGGCATGGTCCAGGTGTTCGATGCCGAAGGTCACGTCCTGTATCGTCCCATTGACGAAGAATGCCGGCGTGCTGCGCACATGGCTGGCGACGCCGCCTTGCTGGTGCTCGCGCACGCGCTGCAGGTAGGTGTGGGCCTTCATGTCGTAGTCATAACGCTCCAGGTCCAGTTCCAGCGTAGCGGCGTATTCCCGCAGCATCGCCGGCTTGATGCCGTGATGTTGCTCGAAGAGCTGCTGGTGCATCGGCCAGAACTTGTGCTGGGCCGCCGCGGCCTCGGCAGCCTCCGCGGCGGCTTGCGCCAGCGGGTGCCAGGCCGTCAGYGGGAAATGGCGGTACACAAAGCGCACGCGGTCGTGGTAGCGGGCAAGCAGGATCTTCACGCCGCCGTAGGCCAGGCGGCAATACTGGCATTCGAAGTCGCCGTATTCGACCACGGTGACGTGGGCCGAGGCAGGCCCCAGTACATGGTCGGTCTTTTCAACGAGTGTCGACAGCATGACATTCTCCTTGCAGGATTGGCGCATGGGGGGTGGCTTGCACGCGCGCTGGGCGCCGGGCACCCCTCAAGGAATGAACAGCTTGTCGATATAGCACCAGCGCCAGGTTTCGCCCGGCTCGAACGACTGGATTACCGGATGTTCCGTGGCCAGGAAATGCCGGGTGGCGTGCTGGTTGGGCGAGTCGTCGCAGCAGCCGACATGGCCGCAGCACAGGCACAAGCGCAGGTGCACCCATTCGTCGCCGCTGCGCAGGCATTCCTCGCAGCCTTCTGCGCTGGGTGTGACGGGATGGCTCAATGCCAGGTGCGCACACGCCGTTGTCATTGCGGTACTCCATCGTTGGCTCCGGCAGGGCGGGYCCGTGCCGCGCGCGGATGAGCCAGGGTCTTTTATTGTAGGCGGCGAAGATGCGAAGGAAAGCGCGGGCAGTCACCGCGCGGCGCGCTTGCGTCGCCTAGACTCAACGGATGGCCTGTTC
>NZ_JBFTSF010000494.1:0-2838 GCF_056399905.1 Cupriavidus sp. 01L46 | reverse complement strand
GGTCGTTGGAGACCGCCTTGACGATGTCCTGGCAGTCGTCGAACACTCCGTCCACCGCCAGGTTGAAGATGTTGGGGTCCTGCAGGCTGAACATCTGCGCGGTCTGGAACGCGCTCATCTTGCGGTGCGGGCTGAGCATGAACACGCGAATGCCGCGCTTGCCCCGCATGGCGTATTCCGCCGCGCTGCCGGTATCGCCGGAGGTAGCGCCCAGGATGTTCAGCTCCTGTCCGGCACGCGCGAGTGYGTACTCGAACAGGTTGCCGAGCAACTGCATGGCCATGTCCTTGAAGGCCAGCGTGGGGCCGTTGGACAGGCCCAGCAGTTGCAGCGGCGTGCCGCCCTCTTCGCCCAGCGTGCGCAGCGGGGTGATGTCGGCGGTGTTGTCGCCGGGGCGGGCGTTGCAGTACACCTCGGCGGTGTAGGTCTTGCGCGTCAGGGCGCGCAGGTCCTCGGCCGGGATGTCATCGCAGAAGCGGGACAGGACTTCGAAGGCGAGATCGGCGTATGACAGCTTGCGCCAGGCTTCCAGCTCGTCGGCCGTGACCTGCGGGTACTCCCGGGGCAGGTACAGGCCGCCGTCCGGCGCCAGGCCGCCCAGCAGGATCTCGGAGAAGGTTTGCGGCATCTCATGGCCGCGCGTCGACTGGTATTTCATCGGTGCGTTCAGTTCAGTTCTTCCATGCGCAGGCGCGTGACGGCCGACAGCACGGTCGGCAGCGCCTCGATCTTGGCGATGGCGGCGTTGACCTGCTTCTCGAGCGTGAGGTGCGAGAGCATGATGATGTCGGTCTGCGGCTCGCCTTCGCGCGATTCCTTCTGCAGCATGGCATCGATGGAGATGCCGGCATCAGCCAGGATGCGGGTGATGTCGGCCAGCACGCCGGTCTCGTCCGCCACGCGCATGCGCAGGTAGTACGAGCTGGTGACTTCCTCGATCGGCAGCACCGGCACGCTCGACAGCGCATCGGGCTGGAACGCTAGGTGAGGCACGCGGTGCTCGGGGTCGGCGGTGTGCAGGCGGGTCACGTCGACCAGGTCGGCGATCACGGCCGACGCGGTCGGCTCGGCGCCAGCGCCCTTGCCGTAGTACAGCGTGGCGCCCACGGCGTCACCTTGCACCAGCACGGCGTTCATGGMGCCTTCCACGTTGGCGATCAGGCGCTTGGCCGGCACCAGCGTCGGGTGCACGCGCAGCTCGATGCCGTTTTCGCGGCGGCGCGTCAGGCCCAGCAGCTTGATGCGGTAGCCCAGCTCTTCCGCATAGCGGATATCCACGGCCGACAGCTTGGTGATGCCTTCCACGTAGGCCTTGTCGAACTGCACCGGCATGCCGAAGGCGATCGAGCTCATCAACGTGATCTTGTGCGCGGCGTCGATGCCTTCGATGTCGAAGGTGGGATCGGCCTCGGCATAGCCCAGCGCTTGCGCTTGCTTGAGCACGGTGTCGAAGTCCAGGCCCTTGTCGCGCATTTCCGACAAGATGAAGTTGGTGGTGCCGTTGATGATGCCGGCGATCCATTCAATGCGGTTGGCGGTCAGGCCTTCGCGCAGCGCCTTGATGATGGGGATGCCACCGGCCACCGCGGCTTCGAAGGCGACGATCACGCCCTTCTTGCGCGCGGCTTCGAAGATCTCGTTGCCATGCACGGCCAGCAGCGCCTTGTTGGCGGTGACCACGTGCTTGCCGTTCTCGATGGCCTTGAGCACCAGCTCGCGGGCAATGCCGTAGCCGCCGATCAGCTCGATCACGATGTYGATCTCGGGGCGGGTGACGACCTCGTTGGCGTCGGCCACCACCTCGACCTGCCCACCGGTCAGCTCGCGGGCGCGCTCGGTGTTGAGGTCGGCCACCATGGCAATCTCGATGCCGCGCCCGGCGCGGCGGCGGATTTCTTCCTGGTTACGTTGCAGCACATTGAACGTGCCGCTACCGACGGTACCGATGCCAAGCAGGCCTACTTTGATGGGATTCATGGACGATCTGACTCTGAGTTGCTGAAAAATGGATTGCGCCGCAAGCGTGCCGGCTCAGGCCGCGCGGCCGTGGCGTTTGCGGTAGGTCTCGAGGAAGCGCCCGACGCGGCTGATGGCCTCGCGCAGGTCTTCCTCGTGGGGCAGGAACACGATACGGAAATGGTCGGGCTTGCCCCAGTTGAAGCCAGTGCCCTGCACCAGCAGCACCKTGGACTCCTGCAGCAGCTCATAAATGAACTCCTGGTCGTCCTGGATCGGGTACATCGACAGGTCGAGCTTGGGGAACAGGTACAGCGCGGCCTTGGGCTTGACGCAGGTGACACCCGGGATCTGCGTGATCAGCTCATGGGCAAGATCGYGCTKGCGGCGCAGGCGCCCGCCTTCGCCCACCAGGTCGTTGATGCTCTGGTAGCCGCCCAGCGCGGTCTGGATGGCCCACTGGGCCGGCACGTTGGCGCACAGACGCATCGAGGACAGCATGTTCAGCCCCTCGATATAGTCCAGCGCGGGCCGCTTGTCGCCCGACACCACCATCCAGCCGGCGCGGTAGCCGCACGAGCGGTAGTTCTTGGACAGGCCGTTGAAGGTCACGGTCAGCACATCGGTCGACAACGCGGCGATGGACGTGTGGCTATGGCCGTCATACAGCACCTTGTCGTAGATCTCGTCGGCAAAGATGATCAGGCCGTGTTCGCGCGCGATCGCCACGATGGACTTGAGCAGCTCGTCCGAATACAGCGCGCCGGTGGGGTTGTTCGGGTTGATGACGACGATGGCCTTGGTATTCGGCGTGATCTTGGCGCGGATATCGTCCAGGTCGGGCATCCACTCGTTGGCCTCGTCGCACACATAGTGCACCGG
>NZ_JBFTSF010000493.1:0-2857 GCF_056399905.1 Cupriavidus sp. 01L46 | reverse complement strand
GCGATGGTGTGGCCGCCGTGCTGGTGTTGAATGAAACGCCCGGGCGGGACCGGATCGCGCTGGATACGTCGGTCCGCTGCGTGCAGCGCGGGCGCAATCGCATGCCCGTCACCGATGAGCAGATTACGGCGCATGGCGACGCGGTGCTGCTGGTCGATGCCAGCGCGGAATCGCTGGCCGAGGCCCAGCGCCAGGATGCCGACGAAGCTGGGCAATCCGCCGGGCACCTTGCGGGGCAGCCCGCCGGCGACCGTACGCTCTATCACCTGAGCGTCGGCCAGGAGGCTTCGGCGGTACGCAGCTTCAGTGCGGGCGATATCGATGAATACGTGGCGTTGACCGACGATGGCAATGCCTTCTATACCGACCCGGTGTTTGCCCACAGCCGCGGCTTCGAGGGCACCATCGTGCCGCTGCCGTTGCTGGCCGGCATGTTCTCGGATCTGCTGGGCACGCGCTTGCCGGGCCGCGGCACTGGCTGGATGAAGCAGTCGCTGCGGCTGCGCTCGCCCGCGCGGCTGGGCGAACTGCTGACCGCGTCGGTGCGCATCGTGCGCCTGCGCGGTGACAAGGACCTGGTCAACCTGGCCACGGTGGTCACCGGCGACGATGGCCGCGTGGTGCTGGCCGGGGAGGCGCTGGTGCTGGTGCGCAACCTGGAAGACAAACGGTCGCTGGCGGCCGCCTGAGGCCGCGTGGCGGCCAAGGCGCAACGTATTTCCTGCGCCACATCAAGGGCCGTGCAGTCAGGCCTTGAAATGCACGCGCAAAGCCTTATCTTTCGATCAGACACCAGTGTCCGGCCCGCGTGGCGGGATCGGCAGGCCGGGGCGCAAGCACCCTGCCTACCGCATCGGGCACTCATCCGAAAAAGAGGGCTCCTATATGCGACTTGACAAACTGACTACCCGATTCCAGGAAGCGCTGGCCGATGCCCAGAGCCTGGCGATCGGCAACGACAACCAATACATCGACCCGCTGCACGTGCTGCGCGCCTTGCTGGCGCAGAACGACGGCGCCGCCCGCGCGCTGCTGGCGCGTGCCGGCGTCAACGTCGGCGGCCTGACCTCCGCGCTGGATGCCGCCATCAAGCGCCTGCCGCAGGTGCAGGGCACCAGCGAGGTCCAGGTCGGGCGCGAACTCAGCGCGCTGTTCAACGCCACCGAGAAAGAGGCCATCAAGCGCGGCGACCAGTTCATCGCCAGTGAGCTGTTCCTGCTCGCGGTGGCCGATGACAAGGGCGAGGCCGGGCGCATCGCGCGTGAAAACGGCCTCTCGCGCAAATCACTCGAGACCGCCATCGAAGCCGTGCGCGGCGGCGACTCGGTCAACAGCGCCGATGCCGAAACCCAGCGCGAAGCGCTGAAGAAGTACACCGTGGACCTCACCGAGCGCGCCCGCATCGGCAAGCTCGACCCCGTGATCGGCCGTGACGACGAAATCCGCCGCACCATCCAGATCCTGCAGCGCCGCACCAAGAACAATCCCGTGCTGATCGGCGAGCCGGGCGTGGGCAAGACCGCCATCGTGGAAGGCCTGGCCCAGCGCATCGTCAACGGCGAAGTGCCGGAAAGCCTCAAGAGCAAGCGTGTGCTGGTGCTCGACATGGCGGGGCTGCTGGCCGGCGCCAAGTACCGCGGCGAGTTCGAGGAACGCCTCAAGGCCGTGCTGTCGGACATCGCGAAGGACGAAGGGCAGACCATCGTCTTTATCGATGAGCTGCACACCATGGTCGGCGCCGGCAAGGCCGAGGGCGCCATCGACGCCGGCAACATGCTCAAGCCGGCTCTCGCGCGCGGTGAGCTGCATTGCATCGGCGCCACCACGCTGGACGAGTACCGCAAGTACATCGAGAAGGACGCCGCGCTGGAGCGCCGCTTCCAGAAGGTGCTGGTCGACGAACCCAGCGTGGAGGCCACCATCGCCATCCTGCGCGGCTTGCAAGAGAAGTACGAGCTGCACCACGGCGTGGAAATCACCGACCCGGCCATCGTCGCGGCGGCGGAGCTGTCGCATCGCTATATCACCGACCGCTTCCTGCCCGACAAGGCCATCGACCTGATCGACGAAGCCGGCGCGCGCATCAAGATGGAAATCGACTCCAAGCCGGAGGTGATGGACAAGCTCGAGCGCCGCACCATCCAGCTCAAGATCGAGCGCGAGGCCGTCAAGCGGGAAACCGATGAGGCGTCGAAGAAGCGGCTCGAACTGATCGAGCAGGAAATCGGCCGCCTGGAGAAGGAGTACGCCGACCTCGAAGAGATCTGGAAGGCCGAGAAGGGTGCTGCCCAGGGCGCAGCCGCGCTCAAGGAGGAGATCGACAAGATCCGCCTGGAGATCACGCGCCTGCAGCGCGAAGGCAAGCTCGACAAGGTGGCCGAGCTGCAGTACGGCAAGCTGCCTGAACTGGAAGGCAAGCTCAAGGCCGCCACGGTTGCCGAAGCCAGCGAGCAGAAGCAGCCCAACAAGCTGCTGCGCACGCAGGTGGGCGCCGAGGAGATCGCCGAAGTGGTAAGCCGCGCGACCGGCATTCCGGTGTCCCGGATGATGCAGGGCGAGCGCGAGAAGCTGATCCAGATGGAGGACTACCTGCACCGTCGCGTGGTGGGCCAGGACGAGGCCGTGCGCCTGGTGTCGGACGCCATCCGGCGCTCGCGTGCCGGCCTGTCGGACGAGAACAAGCCCTATGGCTCGTTCCTGTTCCTCGGCCCCACCGGGGTGGGYAAGACCGAACTGTGCAAGGCGCTGGCCGAGTTCCTGTTCGATTCGCAGGACCACCTGATCCGCATCGACATGAGCGAGTTCATGGAGAAGCACAGCGTGAGCCGGCTGATCGGCGCGCCGCCGGGATACGTGG
>NZ_JBFTSF010000492.1:0-2914 GCF_056399905.1 Cupriavidus sp. 01L46 | reverse complement strand
CGCCCAGCCTGACCTTGGTGGATACCACCACGACCAGCAGCTGGGACGATTGGGCGCAGGGCTTCCGCCGCGACGGCGTGCCCAATATGAACTGTCCGGGCCAGGAAACCACGGACCCGTACTTCTTCACATTGCGCAACAGTACCCAGTGGCTCGATCCGAAGCACACTGCCTTGCCGGCAAACTCCCAGTTCAAGTGCTATGACGGCATGCACATGTTCAATCAGCTGCAGCCCGCGCCCTACGATGGGATGTACCAATTCCCCAGCGTGAAAAGCAGGAATCCGCAAACCGGAAGGCCGATGGGTACCAACTGCACCATCTGCGTGCCGAATCCCGCGGGTGGCGGAGTCTTTGAGGCCGGAACGCCCATGCTGCCCCCCGGCAAGTATGTGGTCGAGGTGGTTGTGCCCCCGGGCTACGAACTGGTGAAAGAGGAAGACAAGAACATCCTCATTGGCGATAACTACATCGCGCCGGTGACCCAGCAGTTCGCTGGCCTGGGCAGTATCTTCATCCTGCCCGACCAGGCGGCCGTGAATGCCACCTATAACGCGAACAATCCGCAGAACCCGACCACGGATCTGGGATCCACGCCCAGGCATGAGGGCGACACCGGGAGCGTCGAGACCTTCTGGCCCTGCGTCGGTGCGCTGCGCATCGTTCCCGACTATATCAGCCTGTTCCCGGGCTCGCAGGAAGTGGCGCCGTTCGCCGGTGCGTCGCGGCACCTGTGCGACCGCAAGGAGGTCACGCTTACCGATCAGATGACGGTGCTGGCGAAGTTCTGGGTATTCAGCTCAACCCACGTCGCCGCGCACTTCACGGGCTTCATGCTGGACGACTTCTCTTCGGAATTCGACCCGTATTCGCCGCAATTCGGCGAGAAGTTCGCCGTACCCAACGTGCCGGTGTCGATGAAGGATTTCGGCGGCAACGAAGTGGCCCGTGTGTACTCCGACCAGTGGGGCATCTTCAATGGCCTGAACTATTCGACCTGGGAAGTCAATCCGCCGAATCCGACCGGCTATGCGCCGACCATGATGGTCGCGTGCATGAACGACCCGGATATGCCGGATCCCGCGCACCCCGGGCAGACTATCAAGGACCCCCTGTACAACCCCGCGTACAGCCAGTTCTGCTATGAGATTCCCTTCATGCCGGGACAGACCCAGTACATGGACACGCCGGTGGTGCCGGTGCAGGCATTCGCGGATGGATACAACCAGCCTGACTGCGCGTATCCGGATGCCACGCCTGCGATCTCGAAGGTCGTAGGCGATACCAGCAACGGCGGTGCCGGTCCGTGGGTCAGCGCTGCGGGCCACACTTTGACCATTAGTGCCTTGGGCGACCAGCAGGTGACCAACCATGCCTACAGTGGACCAGGGGCGAGCAAGGTCCCTTACAATCAGAAGCTCATCACGCGCCACTATGGTTTCGGGAGCTGGTGTACCAGCGTCGGAGGCGCCTGCACTGTGCCTTCGAGCGTAACCATCGGCGGCACGCCTGCGCAGATCACGGCATGGACCGACCAGTCGATCACGGTCACGGTGCCTGCGCTGTCATCGGACCACGGCGAACTGGTGATCATCGCGGGCAATGGCAAGAAGTCTGTCGACACCGTCAGCGTCAGCATCGGCGGCAAGGCGCCGACCTACGTCGCCGGCGAAAATGCCACCGGCAACGCCATCCAGACGGCGATCGACAAGGCCGTCCCCGGCGACCTGATCATCGTCGGCCCGGGCGTCTACCAGGAGATGCTGCTGATGTGGAAGCCGGTCCGGCTGCAGGGCGTTGGCGCTGCCTCGGTGACTGTCAACGCGAATACGCACCCGTCTGGCAAGATGGACCCGTGGCGGGCGCAGGTCAGCTGCCTGTTTGGCATGTCGCGCAACGGTGGGGTGATCTCGTCGTCGAATCCCTTCGATCCCACCAACACCTACAGTTGCCCGTCAACCATGCAGCGGAAGATCGACCCCATACCCTTCGAGCCGACCGTCGGGTGGGACAACACGCTCAACGGCAACCTGGGAGAGCTGCTGATCGAGCCCACGCTGATGGGGGCGTACGAAGGTGCGGCGATTACGGTGCTGGCCAAGGGCGTGCAGGACGTCAACGGGCAGCCCGACGCCAACTGCATCGCCAACGGCATCTGCACGCCGCTGACGGCCAGCGCCGGGGATTGCGCTAATAATCCCRGCAATTTCCTCTGCAACCCGTCGCGCATCGATGGCATCACCTTCACCAACAGCTCGCAAGGCGGCGGTGGCATCTTCCTGCACGGCTGGAACCACAATATGGAGATCTCCAATAACCGCGTCTTCGGCAATGCCGGCACGCTCACGGGCGGCATCACGATCGGCCAGGTCGAGGTACCGGACGGAACCATCGGTGCGGACGGCGTGACGCAGATTCCGTTCGGCTTCAACATGAACGTGAATGTGCATCACAACGCGGTCACCTCCAACGCTTCCTACGGTGATGAAATCAATTCGACCACGCCATCGGCGGCCGGCGGCGTGACCTTCTGCTCGGGAGCCGACAACTACCACTTCAACTACAACTGGGTGTGCGGCAACATGAGTAGTGGTGACGGCGGCGGCGTGGCCCACTTCGGCTTCAGCTATAACGGCGACATCTCGCACAATCTTGTGCTCTTCAACCAGAGCAACAACCCGACGCTACCTACCTACGGGGGCGGCATCATCGCCCAGGGCGTACCGCCGGATGGCACCTTCTGCGAGAACCAGACCGTCGACGTCGATTGCGCACCGCAGCTGTCCGACGGCGCAGGCCCGGGCCTCACGATCGACGGCAATCTCCTGATCGGCAACACGGCGGAGAGCGGTAAAGGCGGTGGTCTGCGGCTGCAGGGCATCAACGGCACCGATGTACAGCGCAGTCCCAATGA
>NZ_JBFTSF010000491.1:0-4008 GCF_056399905.1 Cupriavidus sp. 01L46 | reverse complement strand
CTCCAATCTCGACGCCAAGCTCAGGACCTCCGCGCGCGAGGAATTGCAGCAGCTTCAGCGGCGCCTGGCGACCACCACGATCTACGTCACGCACGACCAGATCGAGGCGCTGGCGCTAGGCGACCGGGTCGCCATTCTCGATCACGGCCGCGTGCACCAGCTCGGCACCCCGCAGCAAGTGTACGAGCAGCCGGCAGATACCTTCGTGGCCACCTTCATCGGCTCGCCGCCGATGAACCTGGTCGACACCGATGGCCTGGTGACGGGCTTCCGGCCGGAGCACTTCCTGCCGCGCGGGGTCTATGGCGGCGATGAAGCGCTGGAACCCTTCCCCTTCCATATCACCCGCATCGAGAATCTCGGTTCCGACCGGCTGGTGTATGGCCTGCTGGAGCCACCGCTGCCGCCGGCCAAGGTTATCTCGCGGATTCCCTGCACCGTCACCTTCGCGCTGGAGACCGGCGCGCGCTACCCGTTCGCGGTGCGGCGTGCCGACCTGAGGCGCTTTGATCCGCATTCCGGCGCCAGCCTCGGCGTGCCGTCGTCCGTGAGGCCGGCATGAGCACCCGGGCTCCCGCCGCGCTAGCGCCACAGGCCGGTGCCTGGCATGCGCTGGGCGAGCGCTGGCTCGGCGCCCTGATGCTGGCGCCGGCACTCATCTATATCGCGCTGCTGCTCGGCCTTCCCTTCCTGCTGTCGATCTACTACAGCCTGTCCGATATCACGGTGGGCACGCGCGCCATGCATTTCGTTGGCCTCGCGAACTTCCAGCGTATCGTGCACAACCCCACCTTCTGGCGCTCGCTTGGCAATGCGCTGGTGTTCACGCTGGTGTCGCAGGCGCTGGTGGTGGTCCTGGCCAAGATCCTGGCGCTGGCACTGGTGCGTGATTTTCGCGGCAAATGGCTGGTGCGGCTGCTGATCCTGTTACCGTGGGTGGCGCCGATCTCGCTGGGTTCGATCGGCTGGCTGTGGATATTCGATCCGGTCTACAGCATCATCAACTGGACGCTGCGCGCGCTCGGCCTGTTTGGGCCGCAGACCTGGCCGATCTGGCTGGGCCAGCCGGACCTGGCCATGGCGTCGGTGATCCTGGTGGATGTCTGGCGCCTGCTGCCGCTGGCCACGGTCATTATCCTGGCCGGCCTGCACGGCATCCCGCAGGATATCCACGATGCCGCGGCCATGGATGGCGCCGGCTTCTGGCGCCACCTGTTGCGCATCAATATCCCGCTGGTGATGCCGATCATGCTGGTGGCGCTGTTGTTCGGCATCGTGTTTACGCTCACCGACATGATCATCATCTTCGTGCTGACCCGTGGCGGGCCTTACGACACTACGCAGGTGCTGGCCAGCCTGGCATTTTTCACCGGCATCCAGGGCGGCGACCTGGCCGAGGGCGCGGCGATTTCGCTGTTCCTGTTCCCGCTGCTGGTAGCGGTGGTGGCMCTGCTGCTGACCATCGCCAACCGCGCGGAGGTAGCCTGACATGCGTGCCGATGCCAGTCACTGGAAGCACAGAGGCGCGCGCTGGGGCGCACGCTTCGGCCATGTCGCCATCCTTGCCGTCTTCGCGGGGTTCTGCGCCTTTCCCTTCTACTGGATGCTGATCACCACCTTCAAGGATGTCCACGACCTGATCAACAYGGCCAACAACCCCTTCCTGTTCAACCAGCCGCCCACCCTGGACAACCTGCGCGTGCTGTTCCTGGAGACACGCTACCTGCGCTGGATCGCCAATACGCTGCTGGTGGGGGCGATGGTGGTGGCCATCACCTTGCTGCTGGCGGTGCCGGCCGGCTACAGCCTGGCCCGGCTGGCAGGCAGCCGCGGGCGGCAGCTGGCGATCGCCATCTTCCTGACCTACCTGATCCCGCCCACCATCCTGTTCATTCCCTTCTCCCGCATCATCGGCGCGCTCGGCCTGCAGKATTCGCTGTGGTCGCTGGTGCTGGTGTACCCGAGTTTCACCGTGCCTTTCTGCACCTGGCTGATGATGGGGTTTTTCAAGGCGGTGCCGCGCGATATCGAAGAGGCGGCGATGATGGACGGGCTGAGCCGCTTCGGCGCCTTCCTGAAGGTGGTGGTGCCGCTGTCGTCGGCCGGCATCCTGACCGTAGTCATATTCACGCTGACGCTGGTGATGCAGGAATTCGTCTATGCCCTCACCTTTATCACCAGTTCGTCACAGTACACCGTCAGCGTTGGCGTGCCGACCTTCCTGGTGCGTGGGGATGTCTATTTCTGGGGCTCCCTGATGGGCGCCTGCCTGGTCGTCAGCGTGCCGGTAGCCGTGCTCTACAACCTGTTCGTCGACCGCTTTGTCGCGGGTTTTACCGTGGGCGCGGTGAAGTGAGCGGGTTTGGCGGTGGCCGGGTCCGTGCTCCCGCTGCGCGGCGCCGCCTCAAACTCCGCTACAATCGCGCCATGTTTCGCGCAGACCGCCCCTCCTTCTTGCGGGGAGCCTTGCTGCTGTTGCTGTTTGCAATGCAGCTCCTCACCCCGCTTCTGCACGGCCATCTCGGAACCCCGAAACTCCATGGCCTGCATGTGCACACGGCGCTCCAAGGTGCGGTTAATTCTTATTCTCCTTCCGCTTCATCCCCTTTGCCCACAGGTTCCGCCGCGCTGATCGCGGTCGCGCCTGATCGAGGCTGATCACGGCGTGCCGGGGGCTTCCATCCTGCTTTGGAGTCAGGCATGTTTTCCCGTCGAGTTGGTTTCGTTGGCGCGCTGGTCGCGTCGACGCTGTTCCCCATTGGCATGGCCCGCGCGCAGGTACTGGCGTTGTCCGATGCACAGGCCCGCGCGCTCGGCGTGCGGTTTGATCCGGTCGCCGGTGCCGCGCAGCTGGAGACCGGCGCCAGCGCTCGCGTGGTGCTGAAGCCCGATGCGCAGTACGTGGTTGCGGCGCCCTATGCCGGCATGGTCTCGCGCGTGCTGGTGTCGATCGGCCAGGCGGTGCGCGCCGGCCAGCCGCTGGCCGCCTTTGCCAGCCCGCAACTGTTCGAGGCCGGGCGTGCGCTGTCGGAAGCGCGCTCGCAGGCCAACCTGGCCCGCCTGGCGCTGGCGCGGGACCGCGGCTTGCACGACGACGGCATCATCCCGGGCAGCCGCTGGCACGCCACGCAGGCACGCGCGGCGGAAGGCGCGGCGATGGTGCGCGCCCGCGAGGCCGAGATGGCTGCCGCGGGCATCGTGTTCGCCAGCGGCTCGGGTGAGCCGCAACTGGTGGCCGGCCGTGCCGGGCTGATTGCCGAGGTCAACGCCGTGCCCGGCACGCGCGTGGAAGGCGCCGCGCCGTTGTTCCGCATCGTGGATCCCACCGCGCTGGAACTGGATCTGCTGGTTGGCCGCGATGTGCCCGCTCCGGCGGGCGGCGAGCGCGTGGAGGTGCGCCAGCGCGGCGCCACCGGCACGGTGGCCGGCGTGGTGCCGGCAAGCGACGGCACCGCCGCCGTGCGCGTGCGCGCGGTGCTGGACAAGCGCGGCAGCCTGCAGGCCGGCGAGAGCGTGAATGTGATCGTGCACTTGCGTAGCACACCCGACGCCACCGGCGCGGGCCGCGTACGGGTGCCGGCCATGGCGCTGACGTATTGGCGCGGCACGCCGGGCGTGTTCGTGGCGACCAAGACCGGCGTGCGCTACCAGACCGTGGTGGTCGAAGCCGTGGACGATGCCGCCGCGACCGTGCGCGGCCCGCTGCCGGCCGGCACGCGCGTGGCGGTGGCCGGCGTGGGCGCGCTCAAGGGCATGCTCGCGGGAGGCCAGTGATGCTGGCCGGCCTGATCGAATTCTCCCTGCGCCAGCGGGCGCTGGTGCTGATTGCCGCCTGCGTGCTGGCTGTGGCCGGAGCGTGGGCTTACTTGAAGCTGCCCATCGATGCCTTTCCGGACATCTCGCCCACCCAGGTCAAGGTCATCCTGAAGATCCCCGGCATGACGCCGGAGGAAGTCGAGCAGCGCGTTTCCACGCCGATCGAGCAGGAACTGCTGGGCATCCCGCACA
>NZ_JBFTSF010000490.1:0-2928 GCF_056399905.1 Cupriavidus sp. 01L46 | reverse complement strand
GGCCGGAGCCATATCCGCCACCTTCGTGCTGACCTACGCGCTGCTGTCGCCGCAGATATCTCGCCTGGTGGATCGCCATGGGCAGAGCCGGGTGCTGCCAGCGGCAACGGCCATCAGCGTCATCGGCGTGCTGCTCTTGCTCGCCAGTTCCTGGTGGCTGGCACCCGACTGGACTTTGTTTGTAGGCGCTTTACTGGCCGGCTTCATGCCCAGCATGTCAGCGATGGTGCGCGCGCGCTGGACAGCGATCTACCGGGGCCAGCCATGCTTGCAGACGGCCTATTCGTTGGAAACGGTGCTCGATGAAGTCAGCTTCATCGCTGGGCCTCCGCTGTCGGTCGGGCTGTCCGTAGCGGTGTTCCCCCAGGCCGGACCGTTGGCAGCGGCGCTGTTGCTGATGCTGGGTGTGTTCGCCCTGGTCGCACAGCGCGGTAGCGAACCACCGGTCGAGGCGCAGGACGCTGCCATGGATCGCTCGGGATCGGTGATCCACCTGGCAAACGTGCGCTTGCTGACGCTGCTGATGGTGGCGATGGGCGTCATCGTCGGCACCGTGGATATCGTCAGCGTGGCCTTTGCCGAGCAACTTGGCCGGCCGACTGCGGCTAGCCTGGTGCTGTCGGCCTATGCCGTGGGCTCCTGCTTGGCCGGACTGCTGTTTGGCGCACTCAAGCTGCAAACCCCCTTGCACCGCTTGCTGTTACTGGGCGGGCTGGCGACGGCCGCTACCACGCTGCCGCTGCGGCTGGTCGGCAGCATTCCTGCGCTGGCGACCGCCGTGCTGGTGGCGGGGCTGTTCTTCGCGCCCACCATGATCGTGGCGATGTCGCTGGTCGAGCGCCTAGTGCCCGAGCGCCGCCTGACGGAAGGCATGACCTGGCTGCTGGCGGGGCTCAATGTCGGCGTGGCGCTGGGCGCAGCGGCATCCGGCCATGTAGTGGATGACGGTGGCGCACGGGCCGGATTCACGGTCGCGCTGTGCGCGGGCGGCTTGGTGTCGCTGGTGGCGCTGTGGGGGTATCACCGCCTGCGTGCCCATGGCTCGCCCGTACCTGATGCGGCGTGATAACCACTCAACCTGTTTCTCCATTTCAAGGACTTAAGTGCCCCTCATTTCCACGGGCTTCAGGCTCCAGTTATTGAGTCAGCACCTCGCGTACTTGGCGGACCTTCCGACGCGGCCTCCTCTTCGGCTAGCGTACAATTTACGCTCGCGCGGGTGGCCGTTCAACGACCCAAGAAACATCCCGATGGCCTTGGCCTACGACAAATAAGTGATTTTAAAGTACCCCAACCTTTTCATGGCAGCCAGCGTTGGCCTTGCCATGGCCATCGCCACCATTGGAGCCGCAGCGCTCGTTGAGATGCGCCAGGACGCATTTGCGCGCGCGCAAGAAGCATCCTCCAACCTCTCACTCATCCTTGAGCGAGATATTGCCCGCAATCTGGAGATCTTTGAGCTATCGATGCACTCCGTGATCGACGGCGTCAAGGATCCGGAAATTCTCCGGTTGAATCCCGCCATCCGCCAATTGGTGCTGTTTGACCGCTCGACGAACGCGACCGACATGGGTTCCCTGTTGGTGACGGATGAGCAAGGCAATCTCGTTCTCGATTCGCGCTCCACCCCTCCCCGCCCCGTCAATGTCGCTGACCGCGACTACTTCAAAGTGCATCGCGATTCGGCAACGGCCGGGTTGTTTATCAGCCAGCCGTTCCAGCCTCGCTTGACGGAGCAAGCCCAATCGATCGGCTTGAGCCGGCGGTTGTCGCATGCGGACGGCAGCTTTGCCGGCATCGTCGTCGGCACGCTGCGCCTCAACTATTTCAAGAGGCTCTTCGAGGGGACGAAGCTCGGCCCTGGGGGCTCCATCACATTGCTGCGTGACGATGGCATCGTGTTGATGCGCCGTCCTTATGACCCTGCCACTGTCGGCCGCAGCATTGCCGCCAGCCCATCCTTCGCGCCGCTTGTGCAGGCACCGGAAGGATCGTTTGTCGGCATTGCCGCGCTGGACGGTAACGAACGATTATACGATTTCCGCCACGTTGCCGGTTTCCCGCTCGTGGTTGTTATTGGTCTGTCGACCGACGATATTTACGCGGAATGGCGAAAAAGGGCATGGCTGCTCGGCGGACTGATCCTGACGCTAGACCTCGTGATCCTTGTCCTCTCCATCCTGATTTCCCGGCAGTTCAAGCGCAGGCAAGCGATGGAAGAGCACCTTCGGCTGATGGTCAACACCGACGGGCTGACAGGCATCGGAAGCCGGCGGGCACTGGACGAGGCCGCGGACATCGAATGGCGCCGGGCATGGCGCAGCCAGCAGCCCTTGTCGTTGCTGATGATCGACGTGGATCATTTCAAGAACTTCAATGACCGCTACGGGCACGCGGGCGGAGATGATGCGCTGGCTGCTGTCGCCCGATGCATCGCCAGCAACATCCGTAGGCCGGGCGACTATGCGGCCCGCTACGGTGGCGAGGAGTTTGCTGTACTGCTACCCAACACGGGTTTGGACGGAGCCATTGCGGTTGCCGAGAAAATCCGGTCGGCCGTCCAGGATCTGGTTATCCCGAATGCGGGAAGCGCTAACCGGATACTCACGGTCAGTATGGGCGTGGCTTGTGCGGATGGCCGTGCACGTTTCCCTAGCCTGCGGTTTTTCTTCAATGCCAGTGACGAGGCGCTATACAAGGCGAAATCATCCGGACGCAACCGGGTAGCCGTCGCGGAAACGCGGCCGGAGATTCAAGCCCACAGCGAGATCCCGGAGCACTATTGAGACTTGTATAAATCATGACAACCGATTCGAGTCTGACGCGTTATCTGATCAAGGCGTTGATCGGGAGTCGATTGCATGGCTAGGAAGATGGACGAAGCGACCAGAAAGCGGGTTCGCGCTGGACGGATGCTGTTAGCGAACA
>NZ_JBFTSF010000489.1:0-2945 GCF_056399905.1 Cupriavidus sp. 01L46 | reverse complement strand
GGCGTGCGGCTTGTCGTGCGTGGTATGCGCGTCGGCGGCGAGCGTGATCGAATAGCCAAGCCCGGCGGCGCGGCGCACGGTGGTGTCCACGCAGAACTCGGTGGCATACCCGCAGATGACCAGGTGCTTCGCCCGCAGGCGGTCCAGCAGCGCGGCGAGCTCGGTATGCAGGAAGGAGTCGGGCGTGGTCTTGCGCACGCGGTGGTCGTCGGCCGCGACGACCAGCGTGCGCTCCAGCTCCCAGCCTGGTGAGCCGAACGACAGCGCGCCGCCAGCCTGCTCGTGCTGCACGAACACCACCGGCACGCCGGCTGCGCGCGCCCGTGCCGTGAGGCCGTTGATGTGGCCGAGCACGGCATCGGCATCGCCCGGGCGCGGCGCGTCATCGAACAGGCCACGTTGTACGTCAATCACGATCAGAGCGGTTTGCATCGAATGAATGGCCGGCGGCCCGTGGCTGGATAGCCGCCAGCATAAGCGAGCGCCCGCGCAACCGCAACGCAATGCGCCGGCCTACCGCAACAAGTTCAGGTCGATGGCTTGCGCCATGGCCCGGTAGCCATGATCCCCCGGGTGCAGATGGTCGCCCGAATCATAGGCCGGCAGCATGCGCGTGGGACGCGCGGGATCGCGCAGCAGCGCGTCGAAATCCACCACCGCGTCGAAGGCGCCGCCGGTGCGTATCCAGGCATTGACCTGCTGGCGCAGCGCCTCCTTGTCATCGTTGTAGTAGTTGCCCAGTGGCGTGCCTTGCAGCGCGCCCTCGAACGGCGTCAAGGTTGCGCCGACGATGCGCACGCCGCGGCTGTGGGCGCGCGCGACCAGCTGGCGGTACCCGGCGATCAGCGCCTGTGCGTGCAGGGCAGGTTCGTCCGGCGCAAACAGCGTGCCGGGCCAGCCGATGTCGTTGATGCCCATCAGCAGGATCACTGTCTTCACGCCCGGCTGGGCCAGCACGTCGCGCTCGAAGCGGGCCAGCGCGTTGACGCCCATGCTGTCGCGCAGCACGCGCGCACCGGAAATGCCGGCGTTGAGCAGCGCCACGTTGGCGGGGGCGAGGCGCTCGGCCAGGAAGTCGGGCCAGCGGCGGTCGGTTTCCGGCGTCGCGCCGGCGCCGTCGGTAATCGAATCGCCCAGCGCCACCACGGCGCTTGATGGTGCCATCGCGTCGACCAGGATACTGCTCAGCACGATGCGCGCCGGCGTGGTCAGCGGCGCTGCCAGACGCGTGGACGCCGTGGCGTTGCCGTCGGCGATATAGGCGGTGCGGCGCCCTTCCCAATGAAACGTGTCTAGCCGCGACGGGCCGGGCAGGTACAGGCTGACGGCAAGGCTGGCCAGCGGCACCACGGACAGGTCGACCGCATCGCTGAGCACCGCCGCGCCCGGCGGAAGCGTCACCTCCGGCTGGCCGCCGAAGCGCAGCAGCCGGTCGCTGCCGGGCACGGTTTGCGCATCCGTTGACGCCAGCGCGACACGCGCTTCGCCGATGCGCAGAGGCTCGGTGCCGTACGCGTTCGACAACTCCACCCGCACCCTGCCGCCGCCAAGGCTGAGGCGAGCGACCTGGCGAATGGTCTGCCGCGCGATGCGCTCCGGGATATTGGTGGGGAAGATGAAATCCGCTCCCCAGACCGGCTGCGGGCTGGCGCTCCAGCTGGCCACCCAATGACCGCCCCATTCACCGCCCCATTCACCAGCCAGATTGCCGGATGTGACGGCACGATGTTCTGGCATGGGCTCGCCAGGCGAAGCGCCGGCGGCGGGCGCGGCTGCGGTCAGGGACAGCGTGGTCAGTGCCACGCAGGGCAGCAAGCGTTGCAAGTGTTGACTCGGGGACATGGTTGGCTCTCGATAATCTCGATAAAACAGCTTGTGCGGATCGAAGAATCAATGCACTGGTTGGGACGGCTGCCTGGCCCCGCCGAACGCCTGCGTGCCGCCCGTACCCCGATCGAGCCGAATGGCCAGCAGCGCCACGGCCACTGCGGCGACCGGGACCAGCGCGGCAACCCAGGTCACGGCGCCAAGCCCCGGCCCGCGGGTGATGACCACCCCGCCCAGCCACGCCCCAATGGCATTGCCCAGGTTGAAGGCGGCGATATTGAAGCTCGACGCCAGGCTCTGCCCTGCACCGCTGGCACGCTCCAGCACCCACATCTGCAGCRGCGCCACGGTTGCGAAGGCAGCCACGCCCAGCAGGCCGATGAAGATCACGGACAGCACCTTGCTGTGCAGGACAAAACTCATCAGCCCGAGCACCACAGCCAGCGCCAGCATGCTGCCAAGCACGGTGGCCTGCAGATGGCGGTCCGCCAGCTTGCCGCCAAGCAGGTTGCCGGCCACCAGGCCCACGCCGAAGACCAGCAGGATGGGCGAGACGGCGCTATCGGCAAAGCCGGTGATCTGCGTCAGGATCGGCGCGATATACGTGAACACCGCGAACACGCCGGCATAGCCCAGCACCGTGGTCAGCAGCCCCAGCAGTACCGGCCGGCGCATCAGCGCACGCAGGTCGCGGCGCAGGTCGGGGGCTTGCGGTGCTGCGCGCTCGGCCGGCACCGCCAGGGCAATCACCAGCACCGCCACCAAGCCAACGGCGGCCACCGCCCAGAAGCTGGCGCGCCAGCCGTAGGCCTGGCCGAGCCAGGTGCCGAACGGCACCCCGAGCACACTCGCCACCGTCAGCCCGGTGAACATCACGGCAATGGCCGAGGCGCGCTTGTGCGGCGCCACCAGCCCGGTGGCAACCACCGAGCCCACGCCAAAGAACGTGCCATGCGCCAGCGCGGTGAGCACCCGCGCGGCCATCAACAACGCGTAGCTTGGCGCCAGCGCGCAGGCCGCATTGCCGATGGTGAAGATCACCATCAGGCCCAGCAGCGCCGTCTTGCGCGGCCAGCGGGCGGTCAGCGCGGTCATGACCGGTGCGCCGGCCACCACGC
>NZ_JBFTSF010000488.1:0-4251 GCF_056399905.1 Cupriavidus sp. 01L46 | reverse complement strand
ATCGGACCTCTTCCACGCCGAGCGGCGAACCGTGCGCTTCGAACGTGTCTTGCTTGTTGGGCGACCCGTAACCGAGATGCGTGCGCACGAGGATCAGAGACGGTCGCCTGGTCTCGGCGTGGGCGGCATGCAGTGCCTGCTCGATGGACGGCAGGTCGTTGCCGTCCTCCACCAAATGGGTATGCCAGCCATAGGCATCAAAGCGCTGCGCAGCATCCTCGGTAAAAGTGATACCCGTGCTTGCGGAGAGCGTGACGCCATTGTCGTCGTACAGGTAGATCAGCTTGCCCAAATGCAGATGCCCAGCCAGTGAAGCGGCTTCGGACGCGATGCCTTCCATCAGGTCGCCGTCGCTCACGATGCCGTAGGTAAAGTGGTTGATGATCTCGAAGCCATCGCGGTTGTAGCGAGCGGCCAGATTCGCTTCCGCCATCGCCATGCCCACGCCGTTGCCAAATCCCTGACCGAGCGGTCCGGTTGTCACTTCGACGCCCGGCGTCAGGCCTCGCTCCGGGTGGCCCGGCGTGATGCTGCCCCACTGACGGAATTGCCGAAGCTGTTCGAGCGGCAGATCATATCCTGCGAGGTGGAGAAAGCTGTATAGCAGCGCCGAGCCGTGGCCTGCGGATAGCACGAAACGGTCCCGGTCGAACCAAAGCGGATTGGCCGGATGATGCTTGAGAAAACGGGTCCAAAGCACATAGGCCATCGGCGCCGCACCCAGCGGCATGCCGGGATGGCCGCTGTTGGCGTTCTGCACAGCGTCGACGGACAGGAAACGAAGCGTGTTGACGCAAAGGTCATCCAGTGAGGCCGTCGGGAGGTCGGTAGAGCGCATTGAGTTCAATCTGGAGCCTCTGGATCCTGACGGAATGCCGCGCCAATCTCTCGCGGCGCTTCCCGATTRTTCAGCGCAGAGAGCATTCTCCCGCCTGCACAAGATTAGTGCGTCCAATACGCCATTTCAAGGCCCGCGCCGTTGCCACCAAATCCCGGATTGGGATAGGCGGCGTCCAGCATCGGATCGACCAAGCGCGACCAGCGCATCTATCTGCGCAACGAGGAACGGATGGCGCCGTCGATCTGGGTTCGGAAATCGATACATAGATGCAAACCATGGTCAACGCGGATTCAGCCCGGCATCACACCAGGCGGCGCGCAAGCATGGTTCTGATCTAGCCTATCGCATAGGCGGGGTTCAAGTTCTTCGGGCAAATGTCTGTGCAGTTCAGAATGCTGCGACAGCGAAAGAGACGGTACGCCTCAAGACTATCGAGCCTTCGGCGGTGGCAGTGTCGCGTGAGTCGACGATAAATCGGTAAGCCTGCAACAGGCCAGTTGGCCCGACATACTTGTCAGGAGAATAGACCAAAGAGCATGAAAACCGTCACCCCGCCGAAGGTGCCGCCCCCCAATCGCTGCCGTAGTCCCGCGAAATCAACAAATCCGACCGCCTTCCGCGACGATTGACACGGACTCACCACATCGTGGCAACAACAGACCGCCTTCACTTTGCGAATAGAATGGGGCTGTGTGAGCCGCTCATCCCCCCACATTGAGTTGAGTCTAGTGCCCTCCACGCCMGTGTACGGCCAGCCAGCCCTTGAGCGCGGCGATCACCAGCGGCACCGCGCCGAACACGATGAACACCAGGTCGCCGGGGAGACGCAACCATTCAATCAGTTGCGAACGGGGGCTACCGGTGTAGGCGAAACTGCGTGCATGCCAGTAACCTTGCTCGATCACATCCCAAACCTGCAGTACCCCGCCCGGAAACAGGCTAAGCGCGACCATCAGCAGCAGTCCTATGTTGGAGCCCCAGAAGGCGACACGCACATACCTTTCGATCTCTTGCCAGTGTATGTCGTCACTGGTCTCGCGCAGCACGAATACCAAAAGCGCGATCGCCAGCATGCCGAACACGCCCATCAGCGCTGCATGGGCATGATTCGGTGTGAGGATGGTACCTACCTCGTAATAACTAACGATTGGAAGGTTGATCAGGAAACCAAAGACACCAGCGCCAAGGAAGTTCCAGAAGCCCACTGCCATGAGGAACCAAAACGTCCACTTGTGCGGAATCGCGATTGGCCTTCCGTACTCGTCGCACACGCCGCGGGTGGTGCGTACGAAATCCCATGCGTCAAGCGTCAGTAGCGTCAACGGCACCACTTCCAAGGCAGAGAACATCGCCGACGCGGCCATGTTGATGTTGGTCTGACCGGTGAAGTACCAGTGGTGGCCGGTGCCAATCAGACCGCCGAGGAAATACAGGATCGCGTCCAGATAGATCACGCGCAGCGCGGTGTTGCGCTGGGTCAGCCCGAGTTGGAAGAGCACCAGCGCCACCACTGTAGTGGCGAAAAATTCGAAGAACCCCTCGACCCACAGGTGAATGATCCAGAAGCGCCAGGTGTCGACCACCGTGAAATTGGTATGCGCGCCGTAGAACAGCGCCGGCACGTAGAACACCGGAATCGCCAGCGCCGCCAGCAGGAACACTTTCGCCAGCGGCTTTGCCTCCGGATTGGCGATCTGACGCGGGTCTGTCACCCAGAGCAGCAGGGCGAACCAAGTGAAGAGACCGAGTATMAGAAGGATTTGCCAGAAGCGGCCGATCTCGAGGTACTCCCAGCCCTGATCCCCGAACCAGAACCAGCGCGATAGTGTGCCGTCGCGCCGCCTACCAGGGCCTGAATCAGAAGCAGCACAGCCACCACCACGAAGTACTTCACCAGTGCGCGCTGCCCCGGGCTGGCGTGCCCCGGGAGCCGTTGCGAGCGCACCTGCCGTCCGGGGCTCACCCAGCCCAGATAGTCGAACTTACCGAACACCAGCAACACCGTGGCAATGCCGCCCAGCAGCGCAATCAGGCTAAGTGCACTCCACAGCAGCGCACCGCCGTTGGGGCGATTCCCGACGCTGGGATCGGATGGGAAGTTGTTGGTATAGGAGTAGCCGGCGCCGGGGCGATCGGTCACGGAAGCCCAAGCCGCCCAGCTGACGAAGGCAGTGAACTGCTTCAACTCCTGCGGATTCGTGATGAGGTCCGGTGCCAGGCCCCCGTTCGTTTCAGGGTGTTGGAAATAGTCGGTCCAGCGATGGATCTGCTGGCGATATGCCTGCGCCTCCGCTAGCGTCAGTGTGAGTGCGCCGGTGGCAGCGTTGTAGCGGTTGGTCTTCAGCGTCAACGCAACTTCCGCCCGGATCGCGGCCTGTTGAAGCGGCGTGACTGCAGCCATCGGTTGGCCATACTGCTGCATGGCCAGCGCGGTGGCCGTGTCGTCGCCGATACGATGCAGCGCCTCGGCCGAATAGTCCGGGCCGAGATAGGCTCCATGGCCCCAGATCGAGCCGTTGTCCATCAGACCGTATTTCAGAAATACAGCCTGACCGGCGCGAATATCGTCGCCGCTGAACACGCTGACACCGCTCGCGTCGAGCACCTGGGCCGGGATCGGTGGTGCATTGCGGTAGGCCAGAGTGGTGATGGTCAGCAGTGCGGCAAAACCCAGCACTATCACGATCAGCACGCTGCGCACCCACCAAGGCGATAATGCCGGCTCGGCGGATTCGGTGGTTCCGAAAACGGTGCTCATCTATCCCTCTGTGCGCATCAGTGACGCCAGCCCGCAGTTGGCGTGCATCGACTATCCCTATAGGGTCAGGTCCCCCCGATCCCGCACCGGGAATCGATACCGGCCGAGTTGTCACACCCCATTCTAGTCAGTATCCGCAATAACTTAACAGACCATGCGCCGACATTGGGTCGGGTGCCGGTAGATAGGTATCGTAGCGGGCAAAGGCGAACAATTCCGCCTATATTCCAATGAGATCTCGCGTGGCTGGAGTTGGACATGCTGGCGCCAGGTCTGCAAAAAATCAGCCGAAGTTGCGATCTGCACGGTGCACCGGATTGTTCGCGACTGGGCATCCGAGACGCCAATGCACTACTCCCAGTCCATCGTATTGACCGTAGGCCATTCGACGCGCTCCCTTGGAGAATTCATTCTGTTGCTTGCGGCGCATTCAGTGACGCAGCTTATCGACGTGCGTACTGTGCCTCGCTCTCGCCGAAACCCTCAGTTCAATCGTGACACCGTCGGGCTTGCACTTGAAAGCATCGGCATCCGCTACGAGCATGCCGCCGGACTAGGAGGCTTTCGACGCACTCACCCGGGGTCCCAGAATATGGGATGGCGAAATGCGTCCTTTCGTGGTTTCGCCGACTATATGCACACACCTTTTGCC
>NZ_JBFTSF010000487.1:0-2961 GCF_056399905.1 Cupriavidus sp. 01L46 | reverse complement strand
CGTGCCAGGTGGTGCCGCACGAGAGCTGGCCTTGCTCGAGCAGGACGACGTCGTTCCAGCCCAGCTTGGCGAGGTGATAGGCCACGCTGCAGCCAATGATGCCGCCGCCGATGATGACGACGCGGGCGTGCTCGGGAGCGGGGCGGCGGGGAGAGGCAGACATGGAGGCACCTGTGTGGAAAGCGCGCTGGAAGGCGTCGGGATTGTTTTGCCACAGTTTGCCAATAAAAAACACAATATGCAACATAACGAGCAATGAAAAAGCCACGCCGGAGTGACCGGCGTGGCTTGGCATCAGTCTGATGCAGCGCGGCTCAGGCCTCCAGGACGATGACCATCCACAGCAAGCCGAAGCGGTCGGTCGTCATGCCAAAGCGTGGCGAGTAGAACGTCTTGCCCAGCGGCATCATCACCTGGCCGCCCTCGGCCAGGGCGTTGAACACGMGGTCGGCGCTGGCCACATCGGGCACGGTCACGGACAGCGAGAAGCCCTGGAAATCGGCCTTGCCCGTGCACCGGCCATCGGACATCATCACCGTGGTCTCGCCGATGCGCATGGACATGTGCATGATCTTTTCTTCGGTGCCTGCCGCTGGCGCGCAAGCGCCCTCGGGCGGGGGAGATTCCGGCGGGGGCGCCTCCTTGAAGCGCATCATCATGACCACCTCGGCGCCGACAGCGCGCTTGTAGAACTCAGCCGCTTCCTCGCAACGGCCTTCAAAGAACAGATAGGGTTGGACTAGCATCTTGTCTCCTTTCCACTTCCAGGGTTGAAACGCGTCAGGGGGTGAAACTCACCGGCATCGATGCGTGCTCATGCACCACCAGCCATCGGCCAGCGATCTTGCAAAAACAAACGGTGGCGCGCATCCAGGCTCCGCAAGTACACGGGCGGCGCCACATCGAAGACGACCGCGTCTTCAGCATAGTTGCGCATCATGACAACGGCGTCTTTCGCACGCACGGCGTTAAGTACGGCGTTAAGTACGGCGTTAAGCACGATGTTAAGCACGGGCTTAACCCAGGTGTCGACCAGGGCACGCACTTCGGCTTCGCTGGCAAGATGTGACGAGGCCGAGGAGAACAATGTGGGCGATGTGGCATTTGCCATCCTTGCTCCTTGAGCGACGGGGGCCGCGGTGTCATGGCGGCGATCCGGTCAATCATTGTGTACACTGTCCACTACAATAGTAAAGAAAATAGACGCTGTCCACATGGTGAGGAAATGACCGGCGCAAAGCGCTCTTCAAGCATCTCGCGTACCACGCGCACCGCGAGCTCAACAGATTCGGCCGGCGGCGGCAGCACTGCCGTTCCCGCCGTTCCCGCGGATGCGGCGGTAGCCACCCCCCCAGCGCTACGCAGCACCTACCGGCACGGCGACCTGCGCCGCGCGTTGCTCGACGCTGGCATGGAACTGGCGCGCGATGGAGGCCCGGATGCGGTCGTGTTGCGCGAGGCCACCCGGCGCGCCGGGGTCGTGCCCAATGCCGCCTACCGTCACTTCGCCGGCCGCCAGGACCTGCTGCAGGCGGTACGCGCCGCCGCGCTGGCGTCGCTGGCGCAGGCCATCGAGGCCGAACTCGCCGCGCTGGACGCCAGCGCGGCGCCCGCGGACTTCGCCCGCGCCAGCCTGCGCGCGGTCGGCACCGGCTACATGCAGTTCGCGCTCGCCGAGCCCGGCCTGTTTCGCACGGCCTTTTCGGTGCCGGACGAGCGCGAAGGCGTGCCGGCCCCGGACAAGGCCGGCGACARCGGCCTGAACCCCTACCAGTTGCTAGGCGCTGCGCTGGACCGGATGGTGGCGGCGGGCGTGCTGCCCGCCGCGCGCCGTCCCGGCGCCGAATACCTCGCGTGGTCCGCCGTGCATGGCTTGTCCATGCTGGTCATCGACGGGCCGCTGCGCATGGTGGCAACCTCGCCGGGGCATGCGTACGAGATCGGGCAACGCTTGCTGGACATGGTGGAGAACGGGCTGCAGGCGGCCAGTGACCGCTGACGGTGACCGGTAAAGCGCCGGGCTAGTTCGCCGCGGCCGTTCGCACCGGGACTTTGCCGGCCCAGGGCGCCAACTGCGCCACGCCCCAGAAGACCTCGAAAGCCAGGAAAGGCAGGATGACCAGGCTCGCGCCGTGCGCCAGCACATAGGCCTGCCAGCAGGCGAACAGCACTCGCGCTGCGGCGTCGAACAAGCCGTGCGACACGCGCGCGCCCAGGATGCGCACCAGCGACCAGACCACCACGACGGAGCCAAGCAGGTTGGTTTTTCGCTGGCGCAGGTGGCACGGCACGGCACCGAACTACGCAATGCGCCCGACCCGGCGCACGCGCTTTCCGCCTTGCTGCAGGAGAAACTCGAACTGGTGGATGTCCGTCTGGCGGAATTGACGGCGTTGCGCGCCGAGATTGCCTCGCGCATTGGCGCAGCTTGTCCGTTCCGGGCCTGAAAGCGGCGCGAAGCCAGCGTATCCGGCGCGGCAGTCCCCTCCCTCCTCTTAAAGACGAAGAAGCCCTAACAAATTGCGCATCAGGGTGTTAACTTCAAATATCTTTTGTGTCAGGGATGGAAGGAGGGGGCATCGGCATGAGTCCTGACAATGGGGAACAGAAAGCTGTGGCCCTTGCATTGCAGGGCGGTGGCATGCATGGCGCGTTTACATGGGGGGTCCTCGACCGGCTGCTCGAGGACGGGCGGCTCGGCATCGAGGGCGTCAGCGCGACGAGTGCGGGCGCCATGAATGCCGCCGTGCTGGCTTATGGGCTGTTGCAGGGCGGGCGCGACGGCGCGCGCCAGGCGCTGCACGACTTCTGGCTCGCTATCGCCCAATCGGCTGCAAAGTACAGTCCATTGCGCTGGGTGCCGTGGATCAAGGGGACCCATACCCTGGGCCTGGACCATTCTCCGCTGTATGCGATGGCCGACATCGTTCTCCGTCTCCTGTCGCCATACCAGTTCAATCC
>NZ_JBFTSF010000486.1:0-3016 GCF_056399905.1 Cupriavidus sp. 01L46 | reverse complement strand
GGAAATTGGCTAGACAAGCGCGGTCAAGTAAACTGCGTGCCATGACCTACCTGCCACCCGCCGCCGCCTACGCGCACATCAAGAATTACCTGAAGGACGGACTCAGCGCCGGACGCTGGCCGCCCGGCACGCTGATGCCGTCGGAATCCGAGCTGGTCACCCAGTTCCGCGTCAGCCGCATGACCGCCAACCGGGCGGTGCGGGAACTGCAGGCCGAAGGCCTGGTKGAGCGTGTGCAGGGCGTCGGCACGTTCGCCACCCAGCCCTATCGCGCATCGTCCACGCTGACCATCCGCGACCTGCACGACGAGATCACGGAGCGGGGCCACCGCCACCGCTCCGACGTGCACATGGCGCGCGCCGAAGTCGTCACCGAGGCATTGGCGCCGCGCATCGGGCTGCCCGTCGGCAGCGAGGTCTTCCACACCTTGATCGTGCATAGCGAGAACGGCGTGCCGCTGCTGTGCGAGGACCGCTACGTCAACCCCGCCCGCGCGCCTGACTATCTCGAGGTGGACTTCACCAAGACCACGCCCACCAATTACCTGCTGACCGTGGCACCGCTATGGGAAGCGCAATACTCCATCGAGGCGCAGTTGCCCACCGAGCAGGAGGCCGAGCTGCTGGGCGTCAAGCCAAGCGAGCCCTGCCTGATCGTGATCCGCCGCACCGAAAGCCAGGGCTCGCCGATCACGCTGGCAAGGCTGGTGCATCCGGGATCGCGCTATACCATCGAGGGCTCGTTCAAGCCCTAGGCACGCCCGGGCCGGAATCCGCGCAGATGGTCGATGAAGCCGCGCACCTTGGCGCTGACGTGGCGTGTATCCGGATAGACCGCGAAGACTTCGGCCCTTGGCAAGACATGGTCCGGCATCAGGATCTGAAGCCGTCCGCCCGTGAGATGGTCGTCAAGCAGCCACTCGGGCAACGCTGCAACGCCACAGCCGGCCAGCACAAACGCTAGCAGGGCCGAGGCCGTATCCGCGTGGGCCACGTTGCGGACCCGGATCGTGTGCGGCTTGCCGTGCGGGTCAGCCAGGGTCCATTGCCCGCCCTGCCCCGCACGATTGGCAAGCCATGGCAGCGCCGCCATCGCCTGCAGCGAATCGGGCGCGCCGGTTGCACTCAGCAGCGCCGGGCTTGCCACGATCACCAGGTTGAAATGCCCGATCGGCTTAGCGCGGTGCCGCGAGTCCTCCAGCGGCCCCACCCGGATGGCTACGTCCAGCCGCTCTGCGATCAGGTCGGCATGGGTCGAGCTGGCCTGGTAGCTCACCCGCAGATCGGGATGCAGGTGGGCAAACCCGGCCAGCGCGGGAGCCACGACGAGGTTGCCATAATCCACCGATGCCGTGACGCGCAAGCTGCCCGAGAAGGACGCATGACCGGACCGGACCTGCTCCACGGCCGATTCAGCTTGCCGCAGCAAGACCGAGCAGTCGCGATAGAACCGCTCGCCCGCCTCGGTCAGTGCCAGGCGCCGCGTGCTGCGCGTCAGCAATGCCACCGACAGATCTTGCTCCAGCTGCTTCACGTTGAAGCTGACCACGGCCTTGGTGGTGCCCAGCGTGCCGGCTGCCGCAGTGAACGAACCACACTCCACCACGGCCACGAACATGGCCAGACGGTTCAGATTGATCACGTTCTCGGTGCTCCATTGTCAAAAATCAGAGAACAGTATATCGGCCACTGGACTGTTTTCTTATTCCTCCATGGTTTCTAGAATGCCGTCTTCCAGACCGCACCTGCATGGCGCTTGCCGCCATCGCTCGACTTTCCATGCCCTACAAATCACGCGTTGCGTCGGTCTACCTGCTCGGCTTCTTTATCGATCTGGTCAATATGTTCATGGCATCGGTCGCGTTCCCCGATATCGGCCATTCACTGCAGGCGTCCGTGGGGGCCGTTGCATGGGTGGCCAATGCCTACACGCTGGGGCTGACGCTGGTGATTCCGGCAAGCACCTGGCTGGCCGGCCGCTACGGCGATAAAGCGATCTTCGTGGCGTCGCTGGGGATCTTTTCCGCCGCAGCGGCCGGCGCCGGATTCGCCGGCAGCATTGAGGCGCTGATCGCCTGGCGCCTGCTGCAAGGCCTGGGGGGTGGGCTGTTGATTCCCGTCGGGCAAGCCATGACCTATCGTCTCTACTCGCAGGCCGAGCGCGCGCAACTGTCAGTGATCGTGATGGCCTGCGCGCTGCTCGCGCCGGCGCTGTCGCCGCTGATGGGCGGCTACGTCGTGGACAGCCTGGGATGGCGCTGGGTCTTCTGGCTCAATATCCCGCTGGCCTTGGTTGCGCTCGTGCTTGCCGTACTTTGGCTGCGCCCCGGCGAAGCCACCCAGGGACACAGGCCGGACGTTGCCGGCATCGGGCTGTCCAGCCTGGCGCTTGCGCTGCTGCTGATCGGCTTGTCCCGATTCGAGCACACCGGGCAGACTCGCGTTGGCACCGCCCTTGTCACGGGCGGCATCKCCGCAGGCTTGCTGCTGTTGCGGCATGTACGCCGGCGGGAACATCCGGTCCTGGATTTCCGCGTTCTGCGGGATCCGATGCTACGGGCAGCCATGGTCGTCTACCTGTTTGTACCCGGCGTGTTTACCGGCGTCAGCCTGCTCAATATGTTCTTCCTGCGCAGCGTGCTGGGCCTGAAGGCCGTGAGTGCGGGCGCGCTGATGATTCCGTACGCCCTGRCCGCCGCCGCGGGCATGACGCTGGCCGGGCGCCTCTTCAACCGGCTGGGGCCCCGCGCCCTGCTGCTGCCGGCCATCACGGTGCACGCGACCGGCATCGCCATGCTGGCGACCGTGAGCGAACCTGGCGCATGGCCGGGCATGGTGGCCGCCTTCTTGCTGATGGGAGCCGGCGGCGGCATCGGCTCGAGCGTTGCGCAAACCCTGGCGCTGCTGAACGTGTCCCCGGCGGGAATGGGCCCGGTCAGCGCAATATGGAATCTGAACCGTCAATTGTCGTTTTGCGCCGGCGTCGCCATGGCCAGTCTTTTACTGGGCCAGTGGC
>NZ_JBFTSF010000485.1:0-3027 GCF_056399905.1 Cupriavidus sp. 01L46 | reverse complement strand
CCTACGCGAGCGCCTAAAGTCGCTGCCCAATGTGAAACGACCCGGTCGCTCATGCGACCGGGTCGTCAAGTCCCGCCCTTCACGCTATGCCGTTCGCTTCCTCAATAGGGACCTTAACTGAACGGCATTAAGGCTTCGGCCTGCGTTTTTTTACGCCGGGTGTATAGACTTAGACTACTGTAAACCCTAGTAGTCTAGGTTTGTAGACCTTATTAAAGTAGGCCACTTCCGCAAGCCACTGCCAGCCGGCGCTAACACGCTGGCGCCCCCAGCTTTTGCAGTCGCTGCGTTGCTCCCGCCGACGATGCCGAATMCCGCTCTCACCGCCTTGCCTGCCTCCAGCGACCTCTTGTCCCGCAGCCGCCAGCCGGTCTACCTCCAGCTCGCCACGATCTTCCGCCGCCATATCGAGAGTGGCGAATGGCGCCAAGGCGAGCGCATCCCGTCGCTCGAACAGCTTTGCCGCGAGTTCGGCGTGGCGCGCATGACCATGCATCACGCGCTCTCACTGCTTGACGAAGAAGGCCTGCTGACCCGCGAGCGCGGGCGTGGCACGTTCGTCAAGGCAAGCTGCCGCGAGCGCCGCGCCATGAGGCTGCCGGTGAGCTGGGACCAGGTGGTGGCGGTCGGCGAGCAGCTCGACACCGAGGCGCTGTCAGAATCCGACGGCACCGTCACCTTGCCGGACGAACTGGGCATGCCTTGCGCCGCCGCGCGCGCGCCGGGCTATCACTTCCTGCGCCGCCTGCACCGGATCGAGCAGCGCCCGTTCGCGCTGGGCGAGGTCTTCATCGAGGCCAGCGTGTTTGCCCGCAAGCCGGAAGCGTTCCGCCACGGGCCCTCGGTGCCGGTGCTGGATCGTTTCCCCCAGCTGAAGGTCACCGCCGCCAGGCAGCGCCTGTCGATCATTGCGGCGGGCGCGGAATCGGCCGCCAGGCTGGCCTTGCCCGTTGGCGCGCCGGTGGCCGAATTGCGGCGCTATGCGTGCGTGGACGGCGTGATCGTCTATTACGCGCGCATCGAATTCCCGAGCGAGTTCGTCTGCCTGGATTTCGACCTGCTCGCGCCCGGCGCGGGCGCCGCCCCCGTTTATGCCCCACCGTGCCCGGCCGCCACGCCGCCGGCGCAATCCTGATGCTTGTCCACCAATCCATTCCCCAATCCGCCAACTGGAAATGAACGAGATGCCGAATACCGACCGCAACCAAGGTAGCCATGCAACCCAGGGCAACAGCGGGCAGAGCGAGATGAACGGCGCCGAGAGCCTGGTCAAGACGCTGCTGGCCTGCGGCGTGGACACCTGCTTTGCCAACCCCGGCACCAGCGAAATGCACTTCGTGGCAGCGCTCGACCGCATTCCCGGCATGCGTTGCGTGCTMGGCCTGTTTGAAGGCGTGGTGACCGGCGCGGCCGATGGCTACGCGCGTATGGCCGACAAGCCGGCGGCCACGCTGCTGCACTGCGGCCCGGGCCTGGCCAATGGCCTGGCCAACCTGCATAACGCGCGCCGCGCGCAGACGCCGGTGATCAACATCGTAGGCGACCAGGCCACCTATCACCGTCCGTTCGACGCTCCGCTGACGGCCGACACGGAAGGCTGGGCGCGCCCCGTCTCGGTCTGGACCCGCACCGCCACGGATGCGGCATCGGTCGGCGCCGATGCCGCCACGGCCGTGCAGGCCGCGTGCGCCGCCCCCGGCGGGGTCGCCAGCCTGATCCTGCCCTCGGATGTCTGCTGGGATGCCGGCGGCAAGGTAGGCGTGCCGCTGGCGCCGCTGGCGGTGCCCAAGGTCTCGCCCGACGCCGTCCAGCAAGCAGCACGCCTGCTGCGCTCGGGCCAGCCCACGCTGATCGTGCTGGCCGGCACCGCGCTGCGCGAAGCGCCGCTGGCCGATGCGCACCGCATCGCCGCCGCCACCGACGCGCGCCTGATCACGCCGATGTCCAACGCCCGCGTGTCGCGCGGCCGCGGCCGTTTCAATGTGGATCGGGTGCCCTATTCCGGCGACGTGGCGCGTGACAAGCTGGCCGGCATCCGCAATGTCATCCTGGTGGGCGCGCCGCCGCCGGTGACGTTCTTCGCCTACCCGGGCAAGTCGCCGCGTCCGTATCCGGAAGACGCTGAGATCCATGTGCTGGCACGTCCGGAACAAGATCTGGCCGAAGCCCTGGCGCGTCTTGCCGACGAGCTTGGCGCCCCCTCGGTGCCGGTGCCGGCTTCGGTCGCGCCGCGTGGGATCGCCAAGGGCGCGGTGACCTCCGAGGCGGTCGCGCAAACGCTGACGGCGCTGCTGCCGGAGCAGGCCATCGTGGTGGAAGAGAGCGTGAGCTTCGGGCGTGCGTTTTACCCGGGGACCGTGCATGCCGCGCCGCATGACTGGCTGCAACTGACTGGTGGTGCTATCGGCGATGGGCTGCCGCTGGCGACTGGCGCCGCGGTTGCCGCGCCGGGGCGTCGGGTTGTTGCGCTGCAGGCCGATGGCTCGGGGATGTACACACTGCAATCGCTGTGGACCATGGCGCGGGAGAAGCTTGACGTCACCGTGGTGATTCTGGCTAATCGGAAGTATGCGATTTTGCTGGGTGAGCTGGCTGGGGTTGGGGCCAATCCGGGCAAGACTGCGCTTGATATGCTGGATATCGGCAATCCGGATCTTAACTGGGTGCAGCTGGCCAATGGGATGGGGGTGGAGGCTGCGCGGGCTGAGGATATGGAGCGGTTCGCTGAGTTGTTTGGTATGGCTAATGCTCGGCGGGGGCCGTTTGTTATTGAGTTGGTGATTTGAGGTTGGGGGTAGGTTAGTGGTCCCAACTGCAGCTGCTTAACGTCAAGGTCAAAGGCAACTGCAGTTTCACCACCCCTGCGGGGCGGCGACCTACTTTTTTGTCTTGCCAAAAAAGTAGGCAAAAAAGGCGCGCCGGATGGGGCGACTACCCCCTCGGGATTCGACGAAAAGAGCGGCCGGGACCCAAACTCGCATCGCCTTAAGGCGATACTCAGACATGGGTCGATACTCAGACATGGGT
>NZ_JBFTSF010000484.1:0-3036 GCF_056399905.1 Cupriavidus sp. 01L46 | reverse complement strand
GGCGGGAATATCGCCGCATGACCCAGGATGCGCTGGCGACAGCGGCAGGCCTTAGCAAGCCCTACCTTAGCCAGATAGAGAACCGCAAACGCGATGGCAGCCCCGAGGTTTTCCAGAGCCTGGCGGCGGCGCTGCGCGTCCCGCTCGACGTATTGGTCGGACAGCCGGAAAAATAGCGCGACAGCCGATGTCCAGACGACGTATCGGACACCTCCCGCTATTGCGCGGACAGAGCATCCCCTAAAACAGCAGTAGCGCACTGCTCAGAGAGACAACCATGGATTCGATACCGCAACGTAACGTACACGTCGTGCCTCATGGCGACGGGTGGGACATCATCCACGAAGGAGCAAAGGGCGAAAGAGCGCACTTCCTCACTCAGGAAGAAGCGGTGGAAGCCGCAACAGTGATTGCACAACGCGAGAAGGTGGAACTCCTGGTGCACGGTCAGGATGGCCAGATCCGTACGCGGAATAGCTACGGGCGGGACCCCAGGAGCATAAGGGGCTGATCATGCTCAGGCGGCTGGCGCCGGGGACCCGGCACGCCAGCCTGGCCATGGAATGGCCGCCAGGAGGATCAGAGCACTTTCTTCATCGAGGGAGCAGGATGGAGGACATAGCTCTCGCGCTCATAGAAAGGAATGGCCTCCGGCCGTGCGTCGAGAAACACGGCCGTCATCTCGCGCGCACGCGCGTCGGCTTCCGCATATGCCATCAGGGCGTGACCGGCACCACTGCCGCGCACTTGCGCATCGACCACAAGGTCGTCTACGTGCAGGTGTGCCCCACGCGCCAACGTATGGACGGGCCGCATCCCCATCACGCCGATCAGCTCGTTGCCTTGAAAGGCGCCAACAAGCTCGTAGCCAGAATGCGATTGCCGGCGCGCTCGGCGCAGGAACTCGGCTTCATCCAGCGAGCGCAATTGCGTGATGACAGGAAAAGCTTGCCCCCATTCCGCCGGGGAAAGCCTTCGGATCTCCAGACTGGCGCTGCGCTTTGCAGTCATCGTTTCATTCCTTCCTCATTATCGAAATCCCGATTCTGGCACAGCCTGTAGCAGCCTGCATCCAACGTGCATGGCGAAGTCACCCGCTATCACGTCAAGTCCCGGCAATCCCCTGCTTGATGCGATTCTTTCCGGGTGCTCAGCCGGCGCTATCTCCCTCGTCGCCATATGGCCCACCCCGCAAGGCGCTCAGCCCCCCCTACGGCGGGGTACTGAAACTGGTGCGACGCACCACAATCAATAGCGGCGACAGACTGCCCCTTGGCCTTCTCTCGAGGGTGTAGGCAACCAGCTTGCCCCCCCTTTTTCACCCCACCGGGATGTAGCATGAGAATGACTCCGATTCTTGCTCTAATGTTGGTGCCGGGCGCGGTTCATGCCCAACTCACGGCATACAAATCTTCCGGATCGCCTGGCTACGGTGGCTATGCCGCCGCCTCGCAGCAGCACGGCAGCACGGCCTACGGCTCAGCACAAGGTCAGGGCAATTCGCTCTCCGGCGTAAACGGCGCCATTACGCAGCGCTATAGCAATGCCACCTCAGGGCATCAGCGAGAAGAGTTGACCGCTGCACAGACTGCGGGAGCTTCGCGGGACTACGGCGGCGGTGGAAGCAAAACCTCGTTGAATCCATCGACAGCCCGCGCTCAGCCGGGCAAATGAATGGAAGCGACGCTGCCGAACCGAGGCCATGAGCGTCCCCGTTCTCTTGCGTGCCCAAAGCGATACGCGGCTCCGGGAAATTCAGGCGGCATGCCCGCCTGGCTCTCAGGCACATAGATCTGAATTGCCGGCTCATCCCAGGACTTTCCGCGCGAGTCCGGCATCCGCTTCTGCACAAGCGAAGCGATAACGTCCGCAACGACGATGCGCCCTCCCCAAGGGACCAAAGTCCTATAAGCCTGGGAACCTCACTTCAAATCAAATACCATGTGTTTTGGGGCTAGCTGCGAAGCAGGTGGCTTGGCGATCTGCTGTTGCCTGTCCGGCAGCCGGCGCGAAGAGAATCGCCCATGCATGACAGCTCCGTGATGCCGGCAACAATGATCGCCTTGCGGTTGTTTGCGGAGAATGAAATGCACAAGAAGACTGACTGTTGTCCAGCGGCGTCCTCCAACAGCGTTGGAAGACGCACCGTACTGAAGACTGCGCTCGGCGTCGCAGCCGTTGGGCTGGCGGGAACCATGGGGGGCGTTGAATCGGCTTACGCGGCGGCGCTATCGAAGTCCGAGCGAGACAAATTGACGCCGGACCAGATTATCGAGAGCCTTAAGCAAGGAAATAGACGTTTCCGTTTGGGGAAGATGCTGCCCCACGATTATCTGGCACAAAAAAGAGTGACTGCCGGCGGGCAGTATCCAGCGGCGGTGATCTTGAGTTGCATTGACTCCCGGGCACCGGCCGAGATCATCCTTGACACGAAAATTGGAGATACATTTAACGCGCGTGTCGCGGGCAATATCGTCAATGAGGATCTCATCGGAAGCCTGGAGTTCGCCTGTGCGGCGGCCGGCGCTAAAGTTATCTTGGTGCTGGGGCACACAGGATGCGGGGCAATCAAGGGCGCGATTGATCACGTTGAACTGGGAAACCTGACTGGTCTCCTGGCCAAGATCAGACCGGCCGTGGATGACACGCAGTACGCTGGCGACAGAAGCAGCAAGAATGATGCATTTGTCGATGCGGTGGCACAAACCAATGTTCGACGCACGATTGACGCAATACGAAACGGGAGTAACGTGCTGGCGCCGATGGAGAAAGATGGGAAATTAAAAATTGTCGGCGCGATGTACCACTTAAACGGTGGAGTTGTCGAATTCCTCGCCTGAATATGAGACGCGGTGCGGGGAAATCCGACAGGTAGTCGGGGCGTTGAATGGCGCTGTTCAGGTTAAGCGTGGATAGCTGCTAGACTTTGGTCGTTGATATGACGAGAGCAGTCGATGAACGCCCGCCAGTTCAAGAGATTCCTGGAGTCGGTGACCAAGCTCACCGCCGGCCAGTTGGAGCAGGTACGAAGCGCGC
>NZ_JBFTSF010000483.1:0-3045 GCF_056399905.1 Cupriavidus sp. 01L46 | reverse complement strand
GCGCATGCGATACGCGCCGCCTGCCGCAACCCGCTCCGGTGTCATCGAGCGCAACCACGGCCCCCGCCGGCGAGCCATTCGCCGACCTACGAACTACTATATAAGCCGTGGCGCGCGACCCCTGGGCATAGCAGGAGACAAAGCAAAGTGATTCACCCTCAGCAGCAGCAATCCAGCGGCCTGAAGCACGGGCTGAAACAGCGCCACATGACCATGATCGCGCTGGGCGGCGTCATTGGCGCGGGCCTTTTCGTCGGCAGTGGCGTCGTCATCAAGTCTGCCGGCCCCGCGGCTGTCATTTCCTTTCTCATCACCGGCTTGCTGGTGGTGCTCGTCATGCGCATGCTGGGCGAAATGGCGTGCGCGCTGCCCACCGTGGGCTCCTTCTACGAATACGCCCGCGAAGCCTGGAGCGACCGCCCGGCCATGGGCGAGCTGGCGGGGTTCCTGACCGGCTGGATGTACTGGTATTTCTGGGTGATCGTGGTCGCGCTGGAGGCCGTGGCCGGGGCCAGCCTGGTGCAGTTCTGGCTCCCGGACGTTCCCGCGTGGAGCATCAGCCTGGTGCTGCTGGTGATGCTCACGCTCACCAACCTGATCTCGGTGAAGTCCTTTGGCGAATTCGAGTTCTGGTTCGCCTCGATCAAGGTGGCGGCCATTGTGGTGTTCCTGTTCCTGGCCGGGCTGTTCGTGCTCGGCATGTGGCCGGGCGCTACCGCCAGCGTGGCGCACCTCACCGTGCATGGTGGCTTTGCGCCTAACGGGATCATGCCGGTGCTGACCGGCGCGGTAGCGGCGACAGGGTTCTACTTCGGCGCCGAGATCGTGACCATCGCCGCGGCGGAAACCGCCGAGCCGCAAAAGGCGGTGGCCAAGGCCACCAGCTCGGTCATCACCCGCGTGCTGGTGTTCTATGTGGGCTCGGTGCTGCTGGTGGTGTGCCTGGTGCCTTGGAACTCCGCCGGCATCGCCACGCCGTATGTCAGCGCGCTCAATGCCATGCGCATCCCGGCGGCGGCGCAGATCATGAACGCCGTCGTGCTCACCGCCGTGCTGTCGGCGCTGAACTCCGGGCTGTACGCCTCGTCGCGCATGCTGTTCGCGCTGACCAAGCGCGGGGACGCGCCGCAGGCGCTGGCCAGGCTGAGCCGCAACGGCGTGCCGGTCAGGGCCATCCTGTTCGCCACGCTGTTCGGCTACGGCGCGGTGGTGATGTCCTATGTGTCGCCGGACAAGGTCTTTGCCTTCCTGGTCAACTCCTATGGCACCGTCGCCATCTTTGTCTACATCCTGATCGCCATCTCGCAGCTGCGCCTGCGCGCCCGCCTGGAGCGCGAGGCGCCGCACCGGCTCAAGGTGCGGATGTGGGCTTTCCCCTACCTGACCTGGGTCGCCATCGCGGGCATGGTCGGGATCGTGGTCGCCATGGCCTTTATCCCCGACCAGCGAACCCCGCTGCTGCTCGGCGTGGCCAGCCTTGGCATCCTGGTGCTGGCGTACGCGATGCGCCATCAGCTCCGAAAGCACGCCGCCGCCGCGCCGCTGGGCGAGGTGCGGCGGGCTGACTGACACGCCCAGCGCCTGAACCGGCTTGCCGCGATGCGTGCCATCGCGGCCTTGCCTCCCACCCAACGCTTCGCAGGCCGCCGCGGCCATCTTCCGCGCCGGCCTGCCCGCGCCTGCCCGCGCTTGCCCGCGCTTGCCCGCGCTTGCCCGGCAGGTGTACCTGATGCGCAGCATTTCGGGAGCGCACTGGCCCAAGCGATTCATGGGATCTGGCCCTACAGCATTGCGCGTCACCTCTCTATGCTGCAGTCATAAGCCGCACAGGTCCGGCGCCCGGATCACCAACACCATCAAGAACATCAAGGAGACGCAAATGGCAAACCCCTCGGTAACCGCAGCCACCCTGCAAGCTTTCAGCGACGCGTGGAACCGCCACGACATCGAAGCGCTGATGGGCTTCATGGCCGAGGACTGCGTGTTCCACGCCGTGGCCGGCAGCGAGCTGTTCGGCCGCAGCTTCGAAGGCCGCGCCGCGGTGCGCGAGGGCTTCCAGCTGGCCTGGCAGGCGTTCCCCGACGCAGCGTGGCTGGATGGCGAGCATTTCGTCGCCGGCGAGCGCGGCGTCAGCGAATCCACCTTCCGCGGCACCAAGGCGGACGGCACGCGCATCGAGGCGCGCATGGTGGATGTGTTCACCTTCCGCGACGGCAAGATCGCGGTGAAGAACGCGTACCGCAAGGATCGCCCGCCCGTTGCCGCCGCCGGCTCCGGCGCCCCCAACTGATTCCAGCCCCGCCAGAGGGCATTTGAGGATGACAAACATGGACGCCACCGCCGCAAGACTGATCCTGCCCGAAGGCCACGCCACCGCGCCGTCGAAGCCGTACGACCCGGCCTACGACCCGCTGGTCGCGCCCACGCCCGGCCAGGGCCGCGAGTACGCTCCCACCTACTGGATCGGCACGGCCGGCGAGCCGCCGCCCGACGATGGCCCGATCACGCACGATATCGACGTGGACGTGGCTATCATCGGCTCCGGCTTCACCGGGCTGACCTGCGCGATCTTCCTCGCGCAGGAGCACGGCATCAAGGCGACCGTGCTGGAGGCCAACCGCGTGAGCTGGGGCTGCAGCACGCGCAACGGCGGCCAGGCGCAATGCGCCTCGGGCCGGCTCAAGCGCTCGCAGTGGATCCAGCGCTACGGCCTCGATACCGCGCTGCGGCTGCACGAGGAGGTGTGCGACGGCATGGAGACCTTCAAGGGGCTGATCAAGGACATCGACTGCGAACCGCAGCCCGGTGGCCACCTCTACATCGCTCACCGCGCCAAGGTCATGCCCGCGCTGGAAAAGGAAGCCAAGGTGCTGCGCGACGTGTTCAAGTACGACGCGCGCATCCTGGATGCCGACACCGTCAAGCGCGAGTATGTCGACGACAAGGAAGCCGCCGGCGCCATGCACGAGCCCGAAGGCATCGGCATCCATGCCGGCAAGCTGGCCTTCGGCTACCTGCGCCGCGCGCGCGCGCTGGGCGCCAAGG
>NZ_JBFTSF010000482.1:0-3077 GCF_056399905.1 Cupriavidus sp. 01L46 | reverse complement strand
GCCTCGTAGTTAGGCATGGAGCGGTTCAGCGAGCCACAGGAAATATAGGCGGAGAACAAGCCACCTGCGATGTTCGACAGGCCCTGCCCGATGAACTCGCGGTTGGCATCGATGTGCTGGCCCGAGCGCAGCGCCACCGCCTTGGCGATCGAGATCGACTGGCCGAGCGCCACGATGGTCAGCGCGGCGGCGATGCCAAGCAGGTCGGGGATCGCCTGCCAGGAAATACTCGGCAGGTGGAAGGGCGGGATGGCCGACGGGATCGGCCCGACCACATTGACGTGATGCGCGCCCGCGCTCCAGCCCGGCGCGTTGAGCAGCAGGGCGACGCCGTAGCCCGCCAGCARGCCGATCAGCATGAAGGGCAGGCGGCGCGAGACGCGCTTCACCGCGATGGTCACCGCCAGCGTGATCGCCGCTACCGTGAACGCGCTCCAGTTGATGGCGCCGGCATTGTCCAGCAGGAAGCGCACCACGCCAAAGGCGCTCGTGCCCGTCGGCACGGCCAGCCCGAACAGGTCCTTGAGCGCATAGAGGCCGATCAGCGTTGCCGCGCCGCAGGTGAAGCCAAGCAGGACCGAGGGCGAGATGAAGTTGGCCAGCGTGCCAAGGCGCAAGGTGCCCACGGCAAGCTGCAGCAAGCCAACCATGATGGTGACCGCGAGCGCCAGATTGATGTATTCGGGACTGCCGGCAAATGCCACCGGGCTCAGCATGGCGAACAGCGCCAGCGAGTTGGCGTTGGTCGGGCCGGACATCACATGCCAGCTGGAGCCGAACAAGGCCGCCACGATGCAGGGAATCGCGGCCGCGTAGATGCCGTATTGCGGCGGCAGGCCGGCAAGCGTGGCAAAGGCCACGCCCTGCGGCAGCACCAGCACCGCGCCAAGCAGGCCCGCAACCAGGTCCGCACGCAAGGAGGCGCGGCTCACGCGGTGACGCCATGCCGGCAACAGGCGCCCGAGCAACCGGCCTGTTGTGCCCTGCGCAGCCGGAGCGGTCATGCTTGCGGGTCTCGTTCGCTAAGGCTCACCAGCAATTCGTCGATCGCGCCATAGACCTTGCCCAGCCGCTCGGCGCCGATCATCTGCTCGAGCTGCTCATAGCGGCGGTCGATCAGCGGCTCCATCTCGGCGATCAGGGCGCGGCATTTGTCGGTCAGCGAGATCAACTGGCGGCGCTGGTCCGTGGTGGAGCGCGAGCGCAGGATCAGGCCCGCTTCCTCCATGCTCGACAGCATGCGGGTAAGGCTCGGGCTCRGGATCAGGCAGGCATCGGCGAGCTGGTTGGGCTCCATCTCGCCTTGCTCGTTGAGGGTGCGCACCACGCGCCATTGCTGCTCGGTCATGCCGTGCTGGCGCAGGATGGGCCGGAAGCCCGCCATCAGCGTTTCGCGGGCTTGCAGCAGCAGGTGGGGGAGGTTGCGGTGGCGGAAGGTAGCCGGTTTCATGCCCGCAAGTGTAGCCGTGCAGACGCCCGGACGCGAGCCGGTGGCTACCCGGATATGCCGAGCGCCGGCTTGGTGGCCGGCGCCTTGACGCAATGCCTCAGCCGAGGTCGAGCGTGGCTACCACCGGCGTGTGGTCCGAGGGCTGCTCCCAGGTGCGCGGCACGCGATCGATCACGCAGGCGCTGCATGCCTCGCGCAGAGCCGGCGACAGCAGGATGTGGTCGATGCGCAGGCCGGCGTTACGGCGGAACGCAAACATGCGGTAGTCCCACCAGGAGAAGCTCTTCTCCGGCTGCTCGAACATGCGGAATGCGTCGGTCAGCCCAAGTGCCTCCAGCGCCCGGAACGCATCGCGCTCCGGCGGCGACACCAGGTTCTGCCCCTCCCACTTCTTGGGATCGTGCACATCTCGGTCTTCGGGCGCGATATTGAAGTCGCCCAGCAGCGCGAGCTTCGGGTACTTCACCATTTCCTCCTGCAGCCACGCGGTGATCGCTTGCAGCCAGCCCAGCTTGTAGGTGAACTTGTCGGAGTCCGGCGCCTGCCCGTTGGGGAAGTACGCGCACACCAGGCGCACGTCGCCATAGGTCGCCGCCACCACGCGCTGCTGGGGGTCGTCGAAGCCAGGGATATTGCGCACCACGTCGGCGGGCGTCGCCATGGTGGCATTGCGCGCCAGGATCGCCACGCCGTTGTATGTCTTCTGGCCGGTGAACACGCTGTGGAAGCCGGCGCTCTCCAGTTCGGCCAGCGGGTACTTGTCGTCCGGCATCTTCAGTTCCTGCAGGCACAGGGCATCGATCGGCGTATCGGCCTTTTCCTGCTCGATCAGCCAGTCCAGCACCTGCGGTAGCCGGACCTTGAGCGAGTTGACGTTCCAGGTTGCGATTCTCATGTTCAAATGGCTTATGGATTGACGGTTGCCAGGGGCGGCACCGGGATTCGTCCCGGTGCCGCCCCTAGTTTGCCTGCACATTATGAACGACCTCCGCGGCCACAGGCACGTTCAGAGGCAGGCGCCCTCAGGCCCAGGTCTCATGCAAGTGTCGCCACGTGACGCGCGCATCGTTGCCCGCCACGAACAGCGCCGTGGCACGCCGCTCGGAAGCGCCCGCGTTCCAGGCCTGCGTTTCCCGGTAGCTGACCGTGGCCGAGCGCGCGTCCTCATGCACGAGCGTCAACGCGTCGATCCTGATTTGCAGTCCGGGCCGGGCGCCGCGCAGTCGTGCGAACAGCGCGGGAAAGCCGCCTGCCTCCATGCGCGCACCGGCTGGCGAGATCATGCTGAAGTCCGGACCAAACCGTTGCAGCAGCGTTTCCAGTACGGTTTCGGGGCACGCGGGGTTCGATAGCCATTGCTCGATCAGCACATGGGTGTCGGCGATTTCACGCAGGCAAAGCGCGGCGATGTCAGGCATGGATGGGGTTTCCTTCAGGAGTAGGCAGGGCGGGTTGCCCCGGGGTTAGGGAAGCGTTGTCGATGCTGCCGGCTGGCGATGATGCCGATCGTCCAGACGCCAGACGACAAGCAGCGGCACAAGGGTGCATAAGCTGGCGACGAGAAAACACCCATGGAACACCTGCGTCACGATCGTGGCGTCGCCCGCGAAGGCAAGCTCGGCCAAAC
>NZ_JBFTSF010000481.1:0-3139 GCF_056399905.1 Cupriavidus sp. 01L46 | reverse complement strand
CCCCTGCTCCATTCCCATGTCCTTGATGTGGCTCTGCACCGCGGGTTGCTTGAAATACGCCAGTGTTATCTCGCGAACTCTCTCCTGGACTGCCGGAGCGACATCTGGGCGAGACCACACTGCGAACCACCCGGCTTGCGCCAGTTGCGGGTAACCGAGTTCCTTGAAGGTCGGTACATCCGGCAATTCGGCAATCCGCGTCGGATAGTTCAACGCAATCGCCTTGATCTTTCCCGCTTTGATCAGCGGCAAAGAGGTAGTCACCCCATCGAACATCAGGGGCACATGACCACCCATCAGGTCGTTCAACGCAGGAGGAGAGCCTTTGTAGCCCACATGCCGCATTGGCACATGGGCGAGCTGCCCGAGCAGTATGCCGGAGGTGTGGCCTTTCAATCCTGCAGCGTAAGAAGCGAAAACGAGGCCGTCCTTTTGCGACTTGCCATAGTCCACCAACTGCTTCAGGTTGGAAATGGGCACATCCTTGTTGGCAACCAGCACCAGCCCCGTGCGACTGATCTGGGCCAGGGGCTTCAGGTCCGTAAAAGGCTTGTAATGGACCTTGTAGGCCAACGGCGCTTCGCTCACGACACCGCCCTGGATAACCAGGAAGGTATAGCCATCCTTGCCGTTGGACTGCAAATCGCTGATCGCCAGCGCACCGGCGGCACCAGCCTTGTTTTCCACGATGACGGGCTTGCTCAATGTTTGCTGCAGGCCTTGCGCGAGCAGCCGAGCCAACGCATCGGCACTGCCGCCGGCAGGCCCCGCCACCACCAGACGGATCGGCCTGCTGGGCCAGGCCTCCTGGGCCTGGGCCACGGACATGCCCCCTGCGAGGCCAACACCGATTACCAAGGCGCAACCGCGCCACCCTAAGTGATTGGTCTGCTTCTTCATGTCTACCCCTTTTGATTGCGATGCTTTGCGTGTTTAGAAAAACTTGTGCGTCTATTCTCGAATCGCACCGGGTCAACCGGCTTGACCGTTCACGACAAGTTGTTACCAACTCGCGCAAGCAAAGGGAAAACCCTGCGCAGATATCCGGAGAGTGCTGGCTAGCCCCGACCACGGCTCTCCCGCGTCAGCGGATGACTGTCATAAATAGCCAAGTTCAAGGCGTGCAAGGTAAAGCGCGAAGTGGCGCCACGCTAGATGATCCGACGCTAGAAGTCCTGAGGAGACAGAAATTGAACGTGTCTACGAGTAACGCGATGCCGGCTGAGTCGGCGTCGGCTACCACTGGTGCGCGACCCTACGCGTGGGTGGTATTTGCATTGATGTTTTGCCTGCTGCTGTCCGACTACATGTCGCGGCAGGCGATCAACGCCTTGTTTCCACTCTTGAAACTGCAGTGGCAGATTTCCGATACCCAGCTCGGTTCGATTAGCAGCGTGGTGCCGTTGACCGTCGGCGTGCTGACCCTCCCATTTTCCATCATCGCGGACCGCTGGGGGCGCGTCAAAAGCATTGCACTGATGGTGGCAGTGTGGAGTGTTGCCACGCTCGGGTGCGCCATCGCCAGCACCTATCACGAGATGCTCGTCGCGCGCTTGTTCGTTGGTGTCGGCGAGGCTGCCTACGGAAGTGTCGGATTCGCTATGCTCATGAGCATCTTCCCCAGGCATATGCGGTCTAGCATCGCCGGCGGCTTTACGTCCGCCGCAGCGTTTGGGTCCGTGCTCGGTGTTTCGCTTTCCGGCATCATCGCGACACACTTTGGCTGGCGATGGTCGATGGGTCTGATGGCGATTTTTGGCTTTGTGCTGGTGATCATCTATTACTTCGTGGTCACCGAGAAAAAACTCGCAAGTGCACAACCGGACAATGCAAACGGGACTCCGGTGCACGGGCATGTGAAACTGACACCGCACGCGTTCCTCTCCGGCCTGTTTCCGTCCCGTTCCGTCTTCTGTGCCTACCTCGGTTGCGCCCTGCAGATCTTCGTTCAAGGCACGCTGTTCGTGTGGCTGCCCAGCTACCTGAATCGCTACTGGGGCATGCCCGTCAGCGAAGCAGCCACACTGGCGGCCGGCCTTGTCCTTGTCAGCGGCCTGGGCCAACTCATATGCGGTGTGATGACCGATCGGATCAGCGGGGATTCGTCGCTCAAGAGGTGGAACATGGCCATTGGCTATTGCCTTGTGTTAGGCACTCTGCTGGCGATTGCGTTCCGCTTGCCACCGGGTAACTTGCAACTCGCGCTACTTGCGCCCGGGGTGTTCTTCCTTGCCAGCTCGTTCGGCACATGTAGCGCGCTCATTGCCGGGGCCACGCCGCCCGCCATTCACGGCTCGGCATTTGCCACACTGACGCTGTTTAACAATATATTGGGTCTCGCGGCAGGCCCCTTTATCACCGGCATGGCAGCAGACGCGGTTGGTCTTCAAGTCGCCTTGCGCTGGCTACCGTTCGCGGCAATACTGCCCTTCACCGTGTTCTTCATTGGTAGATGGTGTTATGTCGCGGAAGCGCGACGCGCCTGAGCGCACTGCCGAGTCTACGATGCACKGCCATTGAGAGCCTCAGTTCCGAGTTGCACAAAGGCTCGTACCGCCGGGGATATTTCCCGGCGCCTATGCGCCAGCGCCAGGTGCACTGAGAATTTGAAATCGGCGATCTGTGCGTAGAAGATGCCTGGCTGGGAGAAATTCTGCATTGACTCCGGCACGATGGCCACGCCGTATCCCGCGGACGCGAGGCAGATTGCGGAGATGAAATCCTGGACACGATATTCCAGATGAGGCGCGAACCCTCCGGCTTTGCCCAGGGCGGATAGCGCATCCCCGAAGCCTTCCTCGTCCGTAAACTGCGGGACGATGAACGATTGATCCGCTAATGCGCGCGCTGGGACCGTCCCTCGCCTTGCAAGAGGATGGCTTGCTGTCATTGCTGCCAGCAGACGCTCAGTCTGTACGACTTTCGTGATAACGCCAGCCGGATAGAGCCGCCTGGGCCTGACAATGCCCACATCAATCTGGCCATCGCTGAGCGCTTCTAGCTGCCTCGGCGTATCCATTGGCACGACTTCGATCCGGACCATCTCGTGCGATTTCCGAAACTCGCTCAGCATCGTGGACAAAAGGCCGCTGCTCGCGCCAGATGCCACATAGCCGACACGGATGACGCCAGCCAGCCC
>NZ_JBFTSF010000480.1:0-3152 GCF_056399905.1 Cupriavidus sp. 01L46 | reverse complement strand
GCGCGATATTGGCAAGCGCGAAAACCAGCCCCACCACGGAGGAGAGCAGCACCAGCGCCGGCAGGGCCTGCCAGCCGAACCAGGCGCCCAGCGCGCCCATCAGCTTGAAGTCGCCATAGCCCATGCCTTCCTTGCCCCGCACCAGCTTGAAGATCCAGTACACCGTCCACAGCAGGAGGTAGCCGGCGGCCGCGCCGATCACGGCATCCGCCAGCGGTGCGAACAGCCMGCCGAGATTGAGCAGCAGGCCCAGCCATACCAGCGGCAGCGTGATCTGGTCGGGCAGTAGCTGTGTGTCGGCGTCGATCAGGGTGAGGGCGATCAGGGCCCAGATCAGGGCGATGGCCGCGAGAGCCTGCCAGGTTGGGCCGAAGTGCGCGGCGGCCAGCGCGGTGAGCAGTGCGGTGCCCGCTTCCACCAGTGGATAGCGCGCGCCGATGGGCGCGGCGCACGATGAACAGCGCCCGCGCAGGAACATGTAGCTCAGTACCGGGATGTTCTCCAGCACGCCGATGGCGTGTCCGCAGTGCGGGCACGCCGAGCGCGGCACCATCAGGTTGTAGGGCTCGGGGTGGGGGATCGGGTCGTCGCGCAGCGACGCGATGTAGTTGGCTTCGTCGTGCTCCATCATGCGCGGCAGGCGGTGCACCACCACGTTGAGGAAGCTGCCRACCAGCARGCCGATCAGCGCAGCGGCGGCGACCAGGAACCAGGGCGGCAGCGCCGCCAGCTCGGCAATGGTCTGCGCGGGGGCAGCCAGTGAAGAAATCGCGCCACTGGCGCCATCCGCGGAAAACAGCCACATGCCTTACACCACCTGTCCCAGTTTGAAGATCGGAAGATACATTGCCACCACCATGCCGCCAATCAGCACGCCCAGGATCACGATGATCAGCGGCTCGATCAGGCTGGAGATGGCGGCGACAGCGTCATCGACCTCGCGCTCGTAGAACTCCGCCACCTTCAGCAGCATATTGTCCAGCGCGCCGGACTCCTCGCCGATCTGCGTCATCTGCAACACCATGCTGTCGAAGACATGGGTGGCCTGCATGGCGTTGGTCAGGCTGGTACCGATGCGTACCGATTGCTCGATTTCCTTGGTGGCGTCGTAGTAGACCCAGTTGCCGGCGGCGCCGGCGACCGATTCCATCGACTCCACCAGCGGCGTGCCGGCGGCGAACATGGTGGCAAGCGTGCGGGTCCAGCGGGCAATCACCGCTTTGCGGAACAGCGAGCCGAAGATCGGCAGCTTGAGCAGCAGGCGGTCGCTGGCGCGCTGGACCTTTTCCGAGCGTTTTAGCCCGCGCAAATACATCGTGATGCCGATGATCGGCGCGCCGATGATCAGGTACCAATTGTCGACGAAGAAGTCCGACATGGCGATCACAACCAGGGTCGGCGCCGGCAGGTTGGCGCCGAAGCTGGAGAACACGCCCTTGAACGCGGGGATCACGAAGATCATCAGGATGACCGTTACCGCGAAGGCCACGGTCAGCACGGCGATCGGGTAGATCATGGCCGACTTGATCTGGCTCTTCAGCGCGATGGTCTTTTCCATATAGAGCGACAAGCGCTCCAGCAGGGAGTCCAGGATACCGCCCTGCTCGCCGGCATCGATCAGGTTGCAGTAGAGCGTGTCGAAGTAGCGCGGATGGCGGCGGAAGGCCTGCGCCATGCTGCTRCCGGMYTCGATGTCRAAGCGGATSTCGGACAGCAGCTGSGTGAAGTTGGGGTTGGCRTGSCCGCGCGCGATGATGTCGATCGATTGCAGCAGCGGGATGCCCGCCTTGAGCATGGTGGAGAGCTGGCGCGTGAAGTACGCGATGTCCTTCTGGGTAATCTTCCGCCCGCGCGCGGCCCGCCRCTTTTTCAGCTTGACGACCGTCAGCCCCTGCTTTCGCAGCGTGGCATTGACCTCGGCCTGGCTCTGCGCGCGCAGCTCGCCCGAGAACGCCTTGCCCTTGCGGTCCTTGCCTTCCCACTCGAACAGGTACTGCGTGGGCGCTTTACGCCCTGGTTTCCCCTTGGGCGCGGCCGCCTTGCGAGCGGCTGCGGCTGGTGCGCGTGTCGCCATGATTGACCCCTAATGACATCTTTTGTTGTTTTACATATTTGTTGTGGCCAGCACTTCTTCGAGCGAGGTGAGACCCTGCTTCACCTTGGCCAGGCCAGCTTCGCGCAACGATAGCACGCCATCTTTACGCGCTTGTTCGGCGATTTCCAGTGCCGTGCCATGCGCGAGGATGATCTGTTGCATCGGCTCGGTGATCGGCATCACCTGGTAGATGCCGCAGCGGCCCTTGTAGCCGCTGCCGTTGCAGCGCTCGCACCCGACCGGATGGTAAGGCTGCCAGCTGCCGTCGAGGTCCTCGTCCTGGAAGCCGGCGTCGGCCAGCACCTCGCGGGCCAGCTCTCCGGGGCGCTTGCAGGTGCACAGCCGACGCGCAAGCCGCTGGGCGGTGATCAGCAGCACGCTCGACGCGATATTGAAGGGCGCGACACCCATGTTCATCAGGCGCGTGAGCGTGGTCGGCGCGTCGTTGGTATGCAGCGTCGAGAACACCAGGTGGCCAGTCWGCGCCGCCTTGATCGAGATGTCGGCGGTTTCCAGGTCGCGGATTTCGCCGACCATGATGATGTCGGGATCCTGGCGCAGGAAGGAGCGCAGCGCGGCGGAGAAAGTCAGGCCGGCCTTTTCGTTGACGTTGACCTGGTTGATGCCGGGCAATTGGATTTCCGCGGGATCCTCGGCGGTCGAGATATTGATGTCGCCCTGGTTCAGCCGGTTCAGGAAGGTGTACAGCGACACCGTCTTGCCGCTGCCGGTGGGGCCGGTAACCAGCACCATGCCGTAGGGGCGCTTGATCACGTCCAGCAACAGCGCCTTTTGCGCCGGCTCGTAGCCGAGCTGGTCGATGTCGAGCTTGTCGGACGACGACTCCAGGATCCGGATCACGATCTTCTCGCCGAACAGCGTCGGCAGCGTGGAGACGCGGAAATCGATCGCCTTCTCCACGGTTTCCTTGGGCTCCTTGCTGTCTTTGCCGTCCTTGTCGCCGCCCTTTTCCTTGGGCAGCGCGATCAGCAGCTTCATGCGGCCGTCTTGCGGCACGCGCTTTTCCGAGATGTCCAGGCGCGACAGCACCTTGATC
>NZ_JBFTSF010000479.1:0-3176 GCF_056399905.1 Cupriavidus sp. 01L46 | reverse complement strand
GCGTGAAGTTCGCGTCGCTGGTCGGCGTGATCGTCAGTGAGCCTAGCGTCCAGCCATGGACATCGACCGCGCTGTGGCTCGCATCGGCGGTGAAGCTGTGACCGCCCGCGCCGTCGCTCAGCGTGGCACCGGCCGGGATCGCGCCGACCACCAGCGAGGCCAGGCCATTGCTGTCGCCGGCGAGGCCGTTGACCGTGGCGCCCAGATTCAGCGCGATCGCCGCGCCCTCGACTCCGCTCTCTGCCACCGGCGCCAGGGTGGGCGCCAGCGGATTGACCGTCACCGTCTCGGTCGCSGTGGTGGTGGTGCTGAGGTTGCCCTCGCCGTCGGCAGTGGTCGCCGCCACGCTCAGCGTGAAGTTCGCGTCATTGGTCGGCGTGATCGTCAGTGAGCCTAGCGTCCAGCCATGGACATCGACCGCGCTATGACTCGCATCGGCGGTGAAGCTGTGACCRCCCGCGCCGTCGCTCACAGTGGCACCGACCGGGATCGCGCCGACCACCAGCGAGGCCAGGCCATTGCTGTCGCCGGCGAGGCCGTTGACCGTCGCGCCSAGATTCAGCGCGATCGCCGCGCCCTCGACTCCGCTCTCTGCCACTGGCGCCAGGCTCGGCGCCAGCGGATTGACCGTCACCGTCTCGGCGGCGGTCGCGGTGGTGCTGAGGTTGCCCTCGCYGTCGGYRGYRGTGGCCGCCACGCTCAGCGTGAAGTTGGCGTCGCTGGTTGGCGTGATCGTCAGTGAGCCTAGCGTCCAGCCATGGACGTCGACCGCGCTATGACTTGCATCGGCGGTGAAGCTGTGGCTGCCATCGCTCAACGTGGCCCCGACCGGGATCGCACTGACCACCAGCGAGGCCAGGCTGTTGCTGTCGCCAGTCAGGCCGTTGACCGTGGCGCCGAGGTTCAGCGCGATGGCSGCGCCCTCGACCCCACTCTCTGCCACCGGCGCCAGGGCTGGCGCCAGCGGATTGATCGTCACCGTCTCGGTSGCCGTGGTGGTGGTACTGAGATTGCCTTCGCCGTCGGCAGTGGTGGCCGCCACGCTCAGCGTGAAGTTGGCGTCATTGGTCGGCGTGATCGTCAGTGAGCCTAGCGTCCAGCCATGGACATCGACCGCGGTGTGGCCAGCCGAAGCGGTGAAGCTGTGGCTGCCATCGCTCAACGTGGCACCGAGCGGGATCGCGCTGACCACCAGCGAGGCCAGGCTGTTGCYGTCGCCGGCGAGGCCATTGACCGTSGCGCCCAGGTTCAGCGCGATGGCSGCGCCCTCGACCCCGCTCTCGGCCACTGGCGCCAGGGTCGGCGCCAGCGGATTGACCGTCACCGCCTCGGTGGCMGTGGTGGTGGTGCTGAGGTTGCCCTCGCCGTCGGCAGTAGTGGCCGCCACGCTCAGTGTGAAGTTGGCGTCGCTGGTTGGCGTGATGGTCAGGGCCGACAGGGTCCAGCCATGGACGTCGACCGCGCTATGACTTGCATCGGCGGTGAAGCTGTGGCTGCCATCGCTCAACGTGGCCCCGACCGGGATCGCGCCGACCACCAGCGAGGCCAGGCTATTGCTGTCGCCGGCCAGGCCATTGACCGTCGCGCCGAGGTTCAGCGCGATGGCCGCGCCCTCGACTCCGCTCTCGGCCACCGGCGCCAGGGTCGGCGCCAGCGGGTTGACCGTCACCGTCTCGGTGGCCGTGGTGGTGGTGCTGAGGTTGCCTTCGCTGTCGGTGGCGGTCGCGGCCACGCTCAGCGTGAAGTTGGCGTCGCTGGTCGGTGTGATCGTCAGGCTCGATAAGGTCCAGCCATGGACATCGACCGCAGTGTGGCCGGCCGAAGCGGTGAAGCTGTGGCTGCCATCGCTCAACGTGGCGCCCAGCGGGATCGCGCCGACCACCAGCGAGGCCAGGCCGTTGCCGTCGCCGGCCAGGCCGTTGACCGTGGCGCCGAAGTTCAGCGCGATGGCCGCGCCCTCGACTCCGCTCTCGGCCACTGGCGCCAGGCTCGGCGCCAGCGGATTGACCGTCACCGTCTCGGTGGCAGTGGTGGTGGTGCTGAGGTTGCCCTCGCTGTCGGTGGCGGTGGCCGCCACGCTCAGCGTGAAGTTCGCGTCGCTGGTTGGCGTGATGGTCAGGGCCGACAGGGTCCAGCCATGGACATCGACCGCGCTATGACTCGCATCGGCCGTGAAGCTATGACCGCCMACGCCGTCGCTCAACGTGGCACCGACCGGGATCGCGCTGACCACCAGCGAGGCCAGGCTGTTGCCGTCGCCGGCCAGGCCGTTGACCGTGGCGCCGAGATTCAGCGCGATCGCCGCGCCCTCGACTCCGCTCTCGGCCACCGGCGCCAGGCTCGGCGCCAGCGGATTGACCGTCACCGCCTCGGTCGCGGTGGTGGTGCTGAGGTTGCCCTCGCCGTCGGTGGCGGTCGCCGCCACGCTCAGCGTGAAGTTGGCGTCGTTGGTCGGCGTGATCGTCAGTGAGCCTAATGTCCAGCCATGGACATCGACCGCGGTGTGGCCGGCCGAAGCGGTGAAGCTGTGGCTGCCGTCGCTCAACGTGGCACCGACCGGGATCGCCCCGACCACCAGCGAGGCCAGGCCATTGCTGTCGCCGGCCAGGCCGTTGACCGTGGCACCGAAGTTCAGCGCGATGGCCGCGCCCTCGACTCCGCTCTCGGCCACTGGCGCCAGGCTCGGCGCCAGCGGATTGACCGTCACCGTCTCGGTCGCGGTGGTGGTGGTGCTGAGGTTGCCCTCGCCGTCGGTGGCGGTGGCCGCCACGCTCAGCGTGAAGTTGGCGTCGTTGGTCGGCGTGATGGTCAGGCTCGACAGGGTCCAGCCATGGACATCGACCGCGCTGTGGCCGGCCGAAGCGGTGAAGCTATGACCACCCGCACCGTCGCTCACAGTGGCACCGACCGGGATCGCCCCGACCACCAGCGAGGCCAGCCCGTTGCTGTCGCCAGCCAGGCCATTGACCGTGGCGCCCAGATTCAGCGCGATCGCCGCGCCCTCGACTCCGCTCTCGGCCACTGGCGCCAGGGTCGGCGCCAGCGGGTTGACCGTCACCRTCTCGGTCGCCGTGGTGGTGGCGCTGAGGTTGCCCTCGCCGTCGGTGGCGGTCGCCGCCACGCTCAGCGTGAAGTTGGCGTCGTTGGTCGGCGTGATGGTCAGGCTCGACAAGGTC
>NZ_JBFTSF010000478.1:0-5814 GCF_056399905.1 Cupriavidus sp. 01L46 | reverse complement strand
CAACTCGACCGGATCGGCCACGTCGGCGGTGAGGTCCACCACCGCGGTATCGAACGCCACCAGCCGCGTGCGCATGCCCGGCAATTGCCACAGGCAGGCGGCCATCACCGCGGCATGGATCACCGAGTCCACCATCGAGCCGCTCTGGTCCACCAGCAGGATGATGTCCCACGATTGCGCATGGCTGCGCACGCGGCTGAAAAATGCCGGCGCCTGCACGAACAGCTTGCCGCGCTGCGGGTCCCAGCGATGCAGGTTCTCGCGCAAGGTGCGGCGAAAATCGAAGTTGCGGGCGATGCGCACGCGCGAGCGCCGCCGCCGGTCGCGCGTGCCGGCGAAAGCCTGGYGCACTTCGGTGGCGAGCTTTTCCATGATGCGCCGGACCACCTCGGCCACCAGCTTGCGCGCGGCGGCCAGCACCTCGGGGTTCATCAGGTGCTTGGTGTGGAGCACCGCGCGCAGCAGCGCTTCGGACGGCTCGATGCGCTCCAGCACTTCGAGGTTGGTGACCACTTCGTCGATGCCGTAGCGCTCCACGGCGTCCTGCTCCAGCCGCTCGATCACTTCGCGCGGGAAGAGGCGGTGGATCTCGTTGATCCAGTCCGGCGTGGTCAGTTGCGAGGCGCCGCCGCTGCCGGTACGCTCGCCGCGCCGCGCGCGCTCGGGGTCGCGGCCATAGAGCCAGTCGAGGGCGGCGTCGGCCGCGGCGGCATCGGCATCGAGCTCGCCCAGCGCGGGTTGCGCGGCTTCGCCCAACAGCAGGCGCCAGCGTTGCAAGGGATCAGGCAGGTGCAGGCTCATGGCGCGGTGGGCTTCGAGTTCGGGTTGGGATCGGGGGCCGCGCCGACGGGCACGCCCCAGTAGCGCAGGCGCACCGTCACGGCGGCTTCCAGCAAGCGCGCGGCGGCAATGTCCACGGGGTCATGCGCGCCCAGCGGCGCGGTGAGCGAGCGCTCGCCATAGGCTTCGCCGCCACGCAGAGCCAGCACCTGGCGCGCCAGCGCGCCGCGCTCCGCCGGCGGCAGCCAGGCAAAGGCCATGCGCATGGCGGGCAGCGCCTGCACGAAGGCCTCGTCGTCGAGCTGCTGCAACAGGCCGTCGAGCCCGCCGGCAAACCCGCGGGCATCGGTCAAGACATCGCGTGCCAGCGCCAGCAGGCCGGCCAGCGCATCGCCGATGGTGGCCGGCGGCAAGCCCGCCAGCAGGCGCAGTGCGCCCGCGATGCTGTCGTCGTCGTCGTCGCCGCCGCCGCCGTCGCCGTCTTGTGGCGCAGCCGGTTCGTCCAGGCTCGCCAGCGCGCCCAGCGCCGCGCCACGGCTGGCAGCCGCCGCCTGCGGGTCGCGCGCCTTGCGGCGCCACACGGCCAGGGCACGCTGCGGATCGAGCGCGGGCAGCGGCTGGCCATCGCCGAACGCGCCGTTGCGCACGTCGCGCACCACATCGCGCACCGCACGGAAAGTCAGCAGGTGTGCCTGCTGCTCGGCGCTGGCCACCTGGCCCGGCAGGTCGAGCAGCCACAGGGCGCGCTCGACCGCGGCCGCCACCACCGTGTGCAACACCGGCGCGCCGGCCATGCCGAGTACCTGGCCGTGGCGCAGCAAGGCATGGAGCAGCCCCAGCGCCTCGCCCAGCGCCTCGAAGCGAGAGGCTGCGCCAACCGCCCGGCCCAGTTCGGCGAGCGAGGCGGCGCCGGCTTCCGGCAGCCMGGCGAACGCGGCATCGTTAAGCAGCGCAGCCAGCGCCGCCAGCTTGCCCGCCGCGCCGCGCAGCGCTTCTTCCAGCCGGGCGCGCGCGGCGTCGTGCAGCGTGGCGCCATAGGCGCCGGCCTCGATCAGCGCGGCGCGCTGCTCCAGCGATCCAAGCAGCCGCCAGTGCTCCTCGCGCTCGGCGGACAGCGCCAGCGACGGGCCCCGCTCGCGCTGGATCCCCGGCAACGCCAGGATGCGCAGCCGGTGCAGGCTGCGGCTGCGCTCGCGGTCGGCGGTCTGCAGCAAGTCCAGCTTGAGCTGCAGCGCACGGCCCGGCTGCAGCACGATACCGTGCGCGGCCAGCTCGGCGTCGACGGCATCGACCAGCGGCGGCTGCGGCGTGCCGGCCGCCAGCACGCCAACCTGGTCGCCGGCCAGCACGTCCATCAGTTCGACCAGCACGGGATCGGTGCCGCGCAGCAGCGGGCCGCGATAGGTCCACGGCAGCGGCGCGTCGAGGGCGTCCTTGATCAGGGTGGCGGCGCTGGCGTCGAGCCAGTCGCAGCGCAAGGGCTGGGCATGGCCGCGCAGCATCGCCAGGCCGTGGGCATGCGCGTGCAAGGCCTTGAGATCGGCGGTGGATGCGGGGAGCTTCTTCTCGCGCAGGCGGTGCACGGTCCGGGCGAGGGCCAGCTTGCCGGCTTCGGCGCTGCCGTGCTGCCACACCCAGATTTGGTACATCGGCGACGGCATGCCGGAGGCATAGCCGGCGAAGGCGTCGAGCCGCTTGCTGGTGTAGGGCACGAGGTAGCTGCCGCTGCGCACGGGCGCTGCGCCGTCTTCAACGCCGGCGGCGACCTCTGGCTGCGGCACGGCAGGGGGCTCGCTGCCGGCCGCCTCGGCATGCCCGCGCCATAGCGCGCGCAGTGCGGGCGCGTGATAGCCGCCGCAAACGACCAATACCGGTGCGCCCTGCGCCTGGCCCATGGCCCATGCKATCCAGCGCGCCATCATGGCCTCGCGCTCGGCATTGGCGGGGGAGCCGGGATCGTCGCCGCGCAACTGGCCAAAGTGCGTATCCAGCGCTGCGGCCAGCGCCGGCAGCGGCATCTCGCTCTCGAACAAGTGCTCCCACAGCGCGTCGCGGCCGTCGATGCACAGCGCGGCGCACAGCGCCGCCTCGTAGCCGGCGGCGCGCTCGGCATGATGATCATCGTCAGCGTCGGCGTAGCGGTTGGTRCGCCCGGACAATGCATCGTGCCAGGCCGGCAGGTCGATAAAGCGGGCCTGCGCGCCGATGCGCCCGGCGCCCTGCAACGCCACCCATTGCGCTCGGCCACCAGGCGCGCGCAGGCGGGGCTGTGGTGGCGCACGCCGATCACATACGGCTCCGCGTGCGGCACGGGGGTCGGCGCTGTCATCGGCCTGGGGCTGCGTGGCGCATCAAGGCAGGCGGTCGCGCGCGGCGAAATAGGCCTGCCAGTGCGAGCCGGCGCGGCGCGAGACCTTTTGTTCGAAGTAACGGCGCAGCTTGGCGCGGTCGTCGGCGTTGTCCTTGACCACGGTGCCGCCGATGCAGTCGACCAGGTCAGCGGGGCTGCCATCGCGTTGCTCGAGGAACCAGGCGCGCACGCCCACCGCATGCGCCACGTTCACGGCCTCGGCGGTGGACATGACCGCGCTCATGCGCTCGGCGCCGCCTTCGTCCGCGTTGCGGCGCGGCTGCGTGCCCTGCCCGCGCAAGTCGCGGAAGGTGGTGACCAGCAACTCCAGCACCGGCTCCGGCACGCGCCGGGGAATGCCGCTGCGCGCCAGCAAGCGTGCCGAGGCCTGCTCCACCAGTTCCAGCTCGCGCTGGAAATCCAGGATCGGGAACACCGTCTCGAAATCGAAGCGGCGCTTGAGCGCCGCGCTCATCTCGTTGACGCCGCGGTCGCGCGTGTTGGCGGTGGCGATGATGTTGAAGCCTTCTCGCGCGTACAGCATGCCGGCGGCGCCTTCGAGCTCCGGCACCGCCATCACGCGGTCCGACAGCATGGCCAGCAGGCAGTCCTGCACCTCCAGCGGCGTGCGGGTGATTTCCTCGAAACGCACGATGCGGCCCTGCTGCATGCCGAGGTACAGCGGCGCGGGCACCAGCGCGCGCTGGCTCGGGCCCTCGTTGATCAGCAGCGCGTAGTTCCAGCCGTACTTGATCTGGTCCTCGGTGACCGAGGCCCCGCCCTGGATGGTCAGCGTGGAGGTGCCGCTGACGGCCGCCGCCAGCAACTCCGAGAGCAGCGACTTGGCGGTGCCGGGCTCGCCCACCAGCATGAGCCCCCGCCCGGTGGCCAGCGTGACCAGCGCCCGCTCGATCATGGCCGCCGGGGCCACCAGCTTGGCGGCGATATCGCTGCCGGCATCGCCCAGGATAAAGCGGCGCGCGGCAGTCAGCGACAGCGCCCAGCCTGGCGGGCGTGGCGCATCGTCGGTAGCGGCCAGGCGCGCCAGTTCGTCCGCGTAGAGCAGCTCGGCGGGCGGGCGCTGGAGCGTGGGGCTTGTCTTGTCAACCATGGTGGCTTTCCATTGGTGCGGTCAGCGGCGCCATCTGGGGCCGCTGGATAAGGAGCCGCGCGATAGGGGGCCGCGGAATGAGGGGCAGCGGAATAAGGGATGCATCGACGCGGGCGTTCATGCGCGCAGGCTCTCCATGTCGCGGATCAGTTCGCTGGCGGCGATCGGGTCGAGCCCGGCGAACTTCTTGCCGCCGTTGCGGGCGATGCCCCAGCCGTGCGCATCCACGCCGAACTGCAGGCTTTGCAAGGTCTGCTCCGGATATTCGTCGGGCATGCCCACGATCATGCCGGGATCGAACGTCAGTTCGATCGCCCGTCCGCCCTCGACCTGCTTGGTGTAGTACCAGATGCCGCCGCCGTCCTGCGCCGCGCCGCGCCGCCAGCCGCGGTTGGCCAGGCCGAACAGCTTGCCGGTGGGGATGACCACGCCCTTCCAGCGATCCAGGTCGATGGCCTGCCGCTCGGCCTCGGTCAGCGCGTAGGTGTCGCGGCCGATCTGCGCGAAGGGCTGCAGCAGCTCGTAGTCGGCGAACAGCTGGCCGAAGGCGGCTGCATCTTCGGCCGGCAATTCCAGCGCGTGGGGAATGCCCACGCGGATATCCTCGCCTTGCGGCAGCGCGTAGGCATCGTCGTCGGCCGTGGTGTAGCTGCCGTCCTCGGCCACGCGAAAGCACGCCAGCAGCTCGCCGCCGCTGTCGCTGCCGTGCGCCACGCGGTACACGCCCCACGCCAGCCGCTGCACCAGGTGGCGCACCAGCGGATGCTGCGCCAGGAAGGGCTCGAACACCGCGGCGCTCCAGCGCCGGCGCGCGCACATGGCCAGCTCCAGGCGCAGCACCTGTTGGCTGGCAATGGTGCGGGCGTCTTTCTTGAGCGCCTTGAAACGCTCCACGGCTTCCTTGGACAGCGCGGCGTCGTCGGTTTTCTTGGGCTTGGGCAGGTCGGCCAGGCGTGCGCCGTCGGTGTCGCGCACGAAGGGCTTGAGGGCCTCGTCGAAGCCCACGCGGAACTGGCGCGGCCCGAAATCCAGCAGCAAGGTGCCGTGCGCGTCCAGCCCGAGGTCGGGCGCGAGGCGGTCTTCGAGCTCTTCGAGCGAGAGCCCGCGCGCCTCGGCCACTTCGTCGATCTTCTCGCGGGCACGGTCCTGCAAGCCCTTGAACTTGACCTTCTGCGCAATGCCGTTGAGGTGCATCAGCGCCACGTCGCTACCGATCATGGCGAGCACATCCAGCCCGGCCACGGCGCGCGCGTGCGCGGCCTCGCCGGGCCAGGCGCGGACATACGGCGTGAGCCGGCGCGCGGTGTCGTCGTTGCCGAGCACGCCCAGCGCGCTCAGCGCCCAGCTCTCCTTGGCAGGCGCATTGACCAGCAGCCACGCCGCGAAATTGTCCCAGGCAAAGTCCGCCAGCGACTCGGGCGTGCAGGCCGCCTTGACCATGTCCAGGCCGGGATAGCGCCCTTGCGCCGAGGGAAACGCCAGCATGGTGCCCAGGTGCTGCAAGGCGGAATCCGGCAGCGGTTTGCCGGCCCCCTTGCCGGTGGCAAGCACGGGGCGGCGGAAACTGCCGGGC
>NZ_JBFTSF010000477.1:0-3223 GCF_056399905.1 Cupriavidus sp. 01L46 | reverse complement strand
GTGCTGAAGCGAGGGGCGGCGCGTTTCTTGGGCGGTGAGGATTTTGATATACTCCGGCCTGCTTCAGGATCCGCGCCGCCAAGGCGCATTCACCGATCCGGAAGTGTCTATCGTCTCGCCGTAGTTCAATGGATAGAACACGCGCCTCCTAAGCGTGAAATGCAGGTTCGATTCCTGCCGGCGGGACCACCCCACGGTCTTAGCGATCCATCAAAGTTCCCCCCAGTTGAAGTGCAGTGGCTTGCCGCCGCACCGTGCAAGTCTCAATGCGTCCCCATCTTCGAAAACAGCTGAATCACCGCCACCCCCGCAATAATCAGCCCGATCCCCACCCAGGCCGCCAGATCCGGCACTTGCCGATACAGCACGCTGGCAATCAGCGTCACGAGCACGATCCCCGCGCCGCACCAGATCGCGTAGGCGATGCCCACGGGCACGGTCTTCATGACCTGCATCAGCAGGAAGAAGGCGCTGACATAGCCGGCCACGACCAGCACGCTTGGCCACAGGCGCGTGAAATTCTCGGCGGCCTTGAGGCTGCTGGTGGCAATGACTTCAGCCGCGATGGCGAGGGCCAGTAGTACATAGGCATTCATCGATGGGTCCTTCACATTGGCTGTCGCTGGGGCCACATTTTCCCATAGCTGCCCGGCGGGTCTTGCCGGGTGTACAGTGCAAAGCATGCTCGAGGCCGCTTTGCGGGCTGGCGATCCCTCCTTTCGGGTGGTTGTTCCTTGCCGGGATGCCATCTTCAATCGAGGAAGAGCGCGTTGTTCAGGTGCCGGTAGTCCGGAGTCTCGTTGTGGGGTGGTCGCGGTTGTTCCGACCCGCTGGCAGTCGTGATAAAGCCAGCGGCGGGTGAGTCAGGTTTGCAGGGGGAGCGTCATGGAAGGCGAGGGTGGGGTTCAGACCGTGTGGCCGCAGGTGGATGGCCAGACGATGGGTCAGGGGCTCTGGCAGAACACGATTGCCGCAGCGGATGTGGCACTGGAAGAGGCGTCGCGCATCCAGCGAGGCGTGCAGCACAACCTGAAGCTCCAGCAGGAAGTGAGAKCGCTGCGCGAGGAGTTGCGCAAGGCGCACGGCGAGCTGGATCGCTACCGTGGCATGCATGCGCGCGTGGTGGTCGGCATGCGGCAGCTGGAGGAGGATAACGCTGGCGAGATTAGCCGCCTGCGCGCCGATAGCGAAATGCTGATGGTGCGCCACCGGGTCTACAAGCTGCTCTCCGAGCACTATGCGCTCACCGCGCTGCGCTTCGATCCAGCCACGTTTGCCGAGCACCGCGACCGGGTGCTGCAGCACATCCTGTTCCAGCGGCGCAAGGGCACACCGGTTTCCGGGATCGGCGCCACGGACATCGCTTTCCTGCTGCTGTAAGCACTCGCGCTTATCCGGCCTTGGCGGCAGTGCGCGGCCGCAAGACGATCAGCGCCAGCATGCCGCCCACCACGCCCCAGAAGGCGGATCCCACGCCGGCCAGCGTCATGCCTGAGGCGGTGATCATGAACGTCAGCAGGGCGGATTCGCGCTCAGCCGGCGTTTGCATGGCGGTGGTCAGGCCGCTGGCGATCGAGCCGAGCAAGGCAAACGCGGCCACCGCCACGACCAGCGCTTTGGGGAACGCCGCGAACAATGCGGCGATGCTGGCTGCCAGCGCCCCCGCAACCAGATAGCCGATGCCGCAAACCACCGCCGCCGTATAGCGCCGGTTGCGGTCGGGATCGGCTTGCGTGCCGGTGCAGATGGCCGCGGTAATGGCTGCCAGGTTGATGCCGTGTGAGCCGAACGGGGCGAGCAGGGCGGAGGCGATGCCGGTGACAGTGATCAGCGGCGAAGCCTGGACGTGATAGCCGTCGGCGCGCAGCACCGCCAGCCCGGGAATATTCTGCGACGCCAGCGCCACGATGAACAACGGTACCGCGATGCTGACGAAGGCCTGCAGCGAGAACGCCGGCGTGGTCCACACCGGCCTGGCCAGCGCGAAATGGAACGATTCGAAATGCAGCTGACCAAGCGCGCCGGCCAGCGCCACGCCCGCCAGCAGCACGCCCGGCACCGCGTAGCGCGGCCAGAAGCGCTTGCCCAGCAGGTACAGCGCGAACATCACCAGCAGCAACAGGGTCTGGTGCTGGGCTTGCACGAACACGTCGACGCTGATGCGGAACAGGATCCCGGCCAGCAGCGCCGAGGCAATGCTGGCCGGCAGCGCGCGCATCAGTTTGTCGAACCAGCCGGTCATGCCGGCGGCGGTCATCAGCACCGCTGCCATGACGAAGGCGCCGATGGCCTGCGCGTAGGGCACGCCGGGCAGGCTGGCGATYAGCAGGGCGGCGCCGGGGGTGGACCAGGCAACGACGATAGGCGCCCGCGTCAGCAGGGACAGCCCGATGGTGGTCACGCCCATGCCGATGGACAGCGCCCAGATCCACGAGGCGACTTGCGCGTCCGACAAATGGGCGGCCTGGCCGGCCTGGATCATCAGCACCAGCGAACTGGTGTAGCCCGTCAGCATGGCGATCAGCCCGGCGACCAGGGCGGAGACGGAGAGATCGGTCAGCTTCGGGGGCGTGGTGGACATGGGGCGGGACATGGGGCGGCACCCGACGCAACGCGTGCGGAAAAAGCGGATGGGCCGCCATCTTCGCACGAGTTGCGCCGTGCCGGACGCGGCTCTCAGTCAGCGACCTTGTCGCTAGGGAACTTGAAGGAATCGCGCAGCAGGTAGCTCATCGGGATGTCGAGGTTGACCCCTTGCGGCGGGATCGGCGACTGGAACCATTTCTTGTAGAGCTTCTGGGTATCGAGCGAATAGATGGCGGCGATCAGGGTCTTGTCCACCAGCCGCTTGAACTCGGCGTCCTGTTTCGACAGCATGATGGCGTAGGGCTCGATCGTCAGCATCTCGTCGGTGACGGTGTAGCGGGCCGGGTCGCGCGCATTGGCGCGCAGGCCGTAGAGCAGCACGTCGTCCATCACGAAGGCGTCGGCCTTGCCTTGCTCGACCATGGTGAAGGCTTCGGCGTGGTCCTTGGCTTCCACCACGTGGATCTGCATGGCGCCGGAACCGTTGATCTGGCGCACCACCGCGAGCGACGTGGTGCCCACCGTGGAGACGACCGTCTTGCCGCGCAGGTCGCCCAGCTTGCGGATGCCGGAGTCGGTCTTGACGAGCATGCGGCTGCCGGCGATGTAGTGCGGAATGGTGAAGGCAACCTGCGCG
>NZ_JBFTSF010000476.1:0-3234 GCF_056399905.1 Cupriavidus sp. 01L46 | reverse complement strand
CCGCGATATTGATCGTATTGGCAACCAGCAAAAGGCTGATCACGGCATACAGGAGCCACGCCGGGTAATGCCTGCGGATATTGGTGGCCAGCCCATKGCCGCTCACCCGCCCGATCCTGGCGCTCACCACCTGGATGCCAACCATCAACGGGTAGGTGAGCAGCACCGTCCACAACATGTTGAAGCCGAACTGCGCGCCCGCCTGCGAATAGGTGGCGATGCCGCTGGGATCGTCGTCCGCCGCGCCGGTGATCAAGCCCGGCCCGAGCTTGCCGAGCCATGATTGTTCAGCGTCTTGCGGGGCGGATGCCACATCTTTCACCGTTGCCTCCAGTAGCAGGCTTGCCGCTAACATAGCAGGTTGCGCAGGTGTGCACGCCACGTTATGGCTATGTGCGCGGACAGCGCGCGCAGGGCCGACCGCATCGAACCGCATGCCCGTGCCTTTGCCTATACTTAGAGCCGCAGGTCAAGCGCATCATTCGCCAAGCGCCGTGCGCGTTCCGCACGCCAGTTGCCGGGGGCATTCATGGAGTACAAGGACTACTACGCGATGCTCGGGGTGGAACCCACGGCCACGCAAGATGACATCAAGCGTGCCTACCGCAAGCTGGCACGCAAGTATCACCCGGACGTCAGCAAGGAGCCGGATGCGGAAGCCCGCTTCAAGGATGTGGCCGAGGCGTACGTGGCGCTGAAAGACGAAGAGAAACGCGCCGCTTACGATGACGTGGGGGCGCGGTACAGGAGCGGCCGCGAGTTCACCCCGCCGCCGGGATGGGATAGCGGCTTCGAGTACAGCGGCGGCGAGGCGGATTTCGAGCAAGACCTGGATCGCAGCGATTTCTTCGAGTCGCTCTTCGGCGCCAGGCATGCGCAGTCTCGCGGCGCGCGAGGCGCTGCCCGCATGGCAGGGGGCGATCACCATGCCAAGGTGCAGATCGATCTGCAGGACGTCTACCGGGGCGGGCGCCGCACCATCACGCTGCGCACGCCCCAGGCAGACGCCAGCGGGCACGTGCGACTGCAGGAGCGGCAACTGGAAGTCAATATTCCCAAGGGCATTCGCAGTGGACAGCATCTTCGGCTTGCAGGCCAGGGCGGCCCCGGACTTGGAGACGCTCCGGCCGGCGACCTCTATCTCGAAATCGAGATCGCGCCGCACCCCCTGTTCCGCGTAGTCGATCGCGATGTCTACCTCGACCTGCCCGTGGCCCCATGGGAAGCCGCTTTGGGCGCCAGCGTCGGCATACCCACGCCGGACGGCAGCGTGCAACTCAGCGTGCCGCCGGGCTCGTCGGCAGGCCGCAAGCTGCGGCTCAAGGGCAAGGGCCTTCCCAGCACGCCGCCCGGCGACCTGTACGCGGTGCTGTCGATCGTCTTGCCGCCGGCGGACACGGAAAAGGCCAATGACGCGTACCGGGAAATGGCCAAGACCTTTAGCGGCTTTGCTCCGCGCCGTTCACTGGAGGCTTGATGCGATGAGCGATCAAGGCATATCGATGCTGCATGGCGTCCTTGTCGAAGAAGAGGTGCAGTTCACGCTGGTGGAACTGAGCGTGGCCTGCCATGCCGACATTGAACAGGTGGTGGCGCTGGTGGAGGAGGGCGTGCTGACACCGCACGGCGAGGACGCGCCGCGCTGGCGTTTCGACGGCGCCACGTTCAAGCGCGCCCGCGCGGCGCTGCGGCTCGCGCGCGACCTGGAGCTTGGGGTGGCGGGCGTGGCCGTGGTGCTTGACCTGCTGGACGAGATCGAGACGTTAAGGGCGAAGCTGCGGCGGGCAAACCTGGCTTGAAGAAGAGCGCTTCGCACTCCCGGTCAATTGATTACTTTTTCTTCTGAAAGGATAGAAAAAATAAGCTGGACGCAATCGGTCCGGCAGAGAAGAATCCGCCCACGCGGCACGTGGCGTTCAGGTTCCCGCGGCCATACCAACAGGCATCAACCGAGGAGACACGGATGTCATTCACTTCACGCGCGGCCACGCGCAGCAGGTTCGTCCTGGCGGCGCTGGCAACCCTTTGCCTTCCCGCGCCGGGCTTCGCGCAAGCCGCCCCGTATCCCGCCAAGCCGATCAGCCTCGTCGTCGGCAGTGCCCCGGGCGGCTCGGTCGATCTCTTCGCGCGTGCCATCGGCAAGCATCTGCAGGACGCATTGGGGCAACCCGTGCTGGTCGAGAACAAGCCAGCGGGTGGCGGGGTCATTGCGGGTACCTAYGTCGCAAGGGCGCCGGCGGACGGCTACGCCTTGCTGATGGTGACGTCGACCTTCACGACCGGGGCGGCCATCCGGACAAACCTGCCTTATGACGCGGTGAAGAGCTTCAAGCCCGTGGGCATGCTCGCCAAAGGGCCCTTGCTGGTCACGGTGTCCGCCAATTCGCCGTTCAAGACGGTGGCCGATCTGGTGGCCAACGCAAAGGCCAATCCGGGCAAGCTCAATTACGGGACCTCGGGTGCGGGCAGCATCAACCAGTTCGCCAGCGAGCTGTTCGCGGACGCGGCCGATATCAAGCTGACCCATGTCCCCTACAAAGGCATGTCGCCGGCGGTGACCGACATGGTGGGCGGCCAGATCCAGATGATGGTGGCCAGCGCGCCGTCCATCCTCTCGCAGGTCAAGAGCGGGCGGGTCCGGGCGCTGGCCGTCACCACGGCCGAGCGCTCGCCCGTGGCGCCGGATCTGGTGCCGCTGGAGCAGGCCGGCTACAAGGGCAGTGCGTTGGAATTGTGGTGGGGCGTACTGGCGCCCGCCGGCACGCCGCAAGCCCTGGTGGACAAGCTCAACGGTGAGATTGGCAAGATCGTCCAGTCGCAGGAAATGAAGGCGTTCTTCCTCAAGGAAGGCGCGGAGCCGGCAGTGATGAAGCCGGCTGAGTTCGCCGCCTTCATCGCGTCCGAGGTAGAGCGCTGGCGGAAGGTCGCCAAGGCGGCGGACATCCGGCCCGAGTAGGCGCCGGCGCGCATCGCGCCATTCCGCCCGCCGCTACGCCCGCTATTACGTCATGTCCCGCACCCTCAGGCGCACCGCCGGGTCCCCCAGCACCACATAGTTGCGCGCATCGTCCCGTGCCACCCAGCGCAGCGCGATGTCGGCGTCGAGGACGTCGGCGCCCGCGCTGCGGTCCCGCAGCAAGTCAGCCAGTTCGGCGCTCAGCACGGCCCAGCGGATGTTGAAGCGGTCTGTCGCTTGGCCAATGCGCTCGCCGCGCAGCTTGGGCAGGCGCATCT
>NZ_JBFTSF010000475.1:0-3258 GCF_056399905.1 Cupriavidus sp. 01L46 | reverse complement strand
GAGACGGAAAGCCTGCTGGCCGCCTTTGCCGACACCAGCGAACAGCCGGACGGCCCTGCCCTGATCGCGATGCGCGGCGCCGACAAGGCGGACAACGAGTTCCGGCTCGGCACGCGTGAGCTGGGCTGGCACAGCCACGTGCGCGGCCAGCTGTTCTGCATCGACAACGGCCTGGTGCATGTCCGCACGCAGCGCGGCTCCTGGCTGCTGCCCGCCCAGCGGGCTGGCTGGATGCMGCCGGGGGAAATGCACCGGGTCACGATCAGCGGCGTGCTGAGCGGCTGGAATGTGTGGATCGCGCCCGCCGCGGCGCAGGACCTGCCCAGCATGCCCTGCGTGGTGGGGACCAGCGATGTCATGCGCGCGCTGATCAGCCGCGCTGCGTCGTGGCCTTCACCGTTCACGCTGGACGCCGCACAGGAGCGGATCATCGCCGTGCTGCTCGATGAGATCCGGCAGGCGCCACAACAACCCCTGCACCTGCCGCTGCCCAGCGACCGGCGTGCCTGCCGCATCAGCGACGCCATCCTGGCGCAGCCCGATGACCACCGCAGCCTGGTGGAATGGGCGGCCTGGGCCGGCTTGTCTGCGCGCACGCTTTCGCGCGTGTTCCTGGGCGAGACCGGCCTGAGCTTCGCCAACTGGCGGCAGCAGGCGCGCCTCACGCTGGCGCYGGAGCGGCTCGCGCGCGGCGAGGCCGTGGGCGAGGTTGCGCAGGCGCTGGGCTACGCCACGCCAAGCAACTTCATCGCCATGTTCCGCCGCGCGTTTGGCGATTCTCCGGCCCGGTATTTCGCCAGCCGCGGGGTGCATGCGTAGCCATCCGTGCCGGGAAGCGGCGCATTGGGAACCTGTTGGTCGCCTTCTGCGCACGCGCTAAACAATGTAGATTCTGACCTTGAATTTATCTGACTTATCAAATATTATCCAGCCAGCAGACGGCAGACAGGAGGTAACCATGAAGCACTACACGAAAGGGACTTTCAACCTGACGGATAGCGTCGGCTTTTATCTCAACAAGGCTCGCAATCTTGTGCTGATGGAGATGGACGCGGCCCTGAAAGAGCTGGATATCACCGCTCAGCAGATGGGCATCCTGCTGTCGCTGTCGCGCGGCACGGCCACCACCCCGTTCGAGCTGAGCAAGCTGCTGGTGATCGACACCGGCCTGATGACCCGCATCCTCGACAAGCTGGAGCACAAGGGCCTCTTGACCCGCTCGCGCAGCGTGGATGACCGCCGCGTGGTGAACCTGGAACTCACCGCCAAGGGCCACAGCGTTGCCAACCAGATCCCGGAGATCGCCCCCGAGGTGCTCAATGCGCGCCTCAAGAATTTCAGCAAGAGCGAGTTCGACGAATTGTTGCGCCTGCTCGACAAATTCTCGGCCGCCTGAGCGCGCGTCTTTTTTTTAACCATTTATCTGACAAATCAGAAAATGAAAACGCAGACTTCTCGAACGACCGGCCGCGCCCTGCGCTCCGCCAAGGTCCTGCCCCTGCTGCTCAGCGCCTGGCTGGCCGGCTGCGCCAGCTACGCGGGCATCTCCAGCGACAAGCACGTCGCCGAGCCCAACGCGCTGGAAACCACTGCCAGCCTGCCCGCCGAGCAAGGCCACTGGCCCGCGGCCGACTGGGCCGCCCAGTTCGGCGACGCGCAGCTGCGCGCGCTGATTGCCGAGGCGCTCGAAGGCAGCCCGTCGATCGACATGGCCAAGGCTCGCCTGGCCGCCGCCGCTGCCTACAGCGAAGGTGCCAATGCCAACACCTTGCCGCGCGTGGATGCGGCTTACGCCTTGACCCGCCAGCAGTATTCGGCCACGGCCATGGTGCCGCCGCCCATCGCGGGTTCCTGGCAGACCGAAAACCGTGGCCTGATCAGCGCCACCTATGAACTCGACCTGTGGGGCAAGAACCGCGAAGCCCTGGCCTCATCGGTCTCGGCCCGCCGTGCCGCCGAGGCGGAATCGGAGCAGGTCCGCCTGTCCGTCAGCTCGGCCGTGGCCCGCGCCTATAACGAACTGGCCCGCCTGTACGCCCTGCTCGACATCGCCCAGGACGAAGTCAGGCAGCGCAGCGCGCTGGCCCGCATCACCCACGCGCGCGCCGCCTCCGGCCTGGACACCGAAGTGGAACAGCGCACCGCCGACGCCAACCTCGACGCCAGCAACGCGGCGGTCACGGCGCTCAACGGCGCAGTTCTCAATGCGCGCTACCAACTGGGCGCCCTGCTCGGCCGCGGCCCGGACCGCGGCCTGGCCCTCGCGCGGCCCACGCTGAGCCCCGGCGATGCAGTGCGGCTGCCGGACAACCTCCCAGCCGACCTGGTTTCGCGCCGCCCCGACATCGTTGCCGCAAGGTGGCGCGTGGATGCCAGCACACACGACATCAAGGTGGCCAAGGCCGGCTTCTATCCCGACATCAACCTGAGCGCCGCGATTGGCCTGGATGCCTTTGGCTTTGGCCGCTTTCTCACCGCCGCCAGCCGCACCGCCAGCGCCGGCCCAGCCATCCACCTGCCGATCTTCGATGCCGGCGCGCTGCGCGCACAGTTGAAGGGCCGCTACGCGGAATTCGACATGGCGGTGGCGAACTACAACCAGACGCTGATCGGCGCCCTGACCGACGTGGCGACGCAACTGGCCCAGATCCGCACGATCGATGCGCAACTGGCCGATGCACTGCGCGCCGAGCAAAACAGCCGCCGTGCCCGCGACCTGGCCCTTGCGCAATATCGCCAGGGCCTGACGACCCAGCTCACCGTGCTGAACGCGGAAACCAACGCGCTGGCCCGCACCCAGGCCGTAGCCCAACTGCGCATGACGCGCCGCGACCGCCAGATCGCGCTAGCGGCTTCGCTTGGCGGCGGCTACACGGACACGTCCGCGGTGGCGCACGCCGCGGCGGCCGCGCAGCCGCCGGTCCTTGGCGCCGCCGCGCCGGGCGCTCCCGTACAGCCGCAATATCCGCAATAACCGGGATAACCGCGATAGCCGCTCAACGCCGATACCGCCACACGCCACCGATACCAATACCGAGGTGATCAACATGACCGAAGCTACCCAGACCGAAACCACCGCCGACAGCAACAGGAACAGCAGCACTGCCCCCGCCAGCAAGATGGCCACCCGCAAGCGCCTGCTCGCCGCGCTGGGCCTGGCCTCCCTGACTGCCGCCGGCGGCTACGCTGGCTACTACTTCACCTACGCTGTGCATTACGAAGACACCGACGACGCCTACGTCAACGGTAACCTCGTGC
>NZ_JBFTSF010000474.1:0-3268 GCF_056399905.1 Cupriavidus sp. 01L46 | reverse complement strand
GGCTGGTGCCCGCGCCGTGCAGCAGCAGGCAGCTCGCGCCATTGCCCGCGTCCATGCGGTCGGCAGCCAGCGTTTCGGCGCCGGCCTCGATGTCAAAGCGCAGGGGGTTCATGGTGGGCCTGGCGGCGCTTCAGCGAGATTTCTTGTAATCGCTCAGGTAATAGCGCAGCAGCGCCGACGCCAGCGTCAGGCAGAGAAAAGCGAGGGCGATCACCATGGTGTGCCCGGCGGGGCTGTCGATCTGTCCCGACAGCGCCAGGCTGGCCAGCCAGCTGCCTACCGGCAGGATCATCAGGGGCACCAGCAGTGCGCGGCGCCCATAGGTGCGCAGCGCCCACGCGGGGAAATTGCGCAGGAAGGCCATCGGGATGCTGCAGATCAGGCAGGCGCCCGCGGCGGCTAGCGAGGCTGCCACCACATCCCCAACTTGAATCGTGATCATTGTTCTCGGGTTCCCCGTTCAGGCGGAGGCCGGGAAATGACCGGCCGGAAAAATGCAAACCGCTGATTCTACAGAAGAATTCCGGTTTTCAGGTGTCGCTGGGCCGACATGTCGCGGCGGCAAGAAGGCGAGCGTGACGTGGCTGTCACTCCAGCGGCGGAAGTGCCGGCGCGGCTTCCACTGACAGGGTCAGAACCACGGTATCGCCCACCTCCGGCAGGAAGCGCGTCATGCCAAACGCGCTGCGCGACAGCACGGCGCGGAAGTCTCCGCCGCACACATGGCGCTTGATGCCGAACAGGGAGGTCTCGCCGCAGCTGAAGCGCTCGGCTTCCAGCCGCAGCGGCTGCGTGACGCCATGCAGGGTCAGCTCGCCTTCCACGGCCACCAGCCGGTCCCCGTCCCGCACGAAGCGATTCGCGCGCAGCCGGACCACGGGAAAATTCTGGGCATCGAGAAACTGGGCCGAGCGCAGGATGCCGTCCAGCGTGCGGTTGCCGGAATCTACCGAGTCGGCATCGACCGTGAAATCGATCGCGCCGCTGCCGCTGGCTTCGTCGAAGCTGATGCGGCCATCGATCTTGCCGAAGCGCCCGCGCACCGAGGTCCGCTCAAAGTGGCTGGCGGYGAAGTATACGGTGGTGTGTGTCGGGTCCACCGTGAAGTTGATGGGCTCGGCCTGCACCGTGCCGGGCAGGCACGGCGCCAGCAGGCAGAGCGCGCAAGCGACGGTTGCCGAAAGCCGCATGATGCGTGTCCTCAGTGGACGAATACCGGCAACAGGAAGATGCCGATCACCGACAGGAAACCGATGGTCCAGCACAGCGTGCGCAAGGTGGCGCGATCGGCCAGGTAGCACACGGTGTACAGGATGCGTGCGGCGAGGAAGACCAGCGCCAGCTCRTCGATGCGYGCSGCMGGCGCYTGCAGGTGSGTGGCGCACAGCACCGCCGCGGCGAAKAAGGGGAAGGCCTCGAAGTGATTGCGGTGCGCCATGTCGGCGCGCCGCGCGCGCCCGGCCTGCCTTTCCAGCCAGCCGCGCGGGTCGTGGTTGTCGTAGGCGCGTCCGCTCGCCTTGGCCACGCCCACCGTCATGACGGGCAGGATCCCCGCCAGCARCACACACCAGAACGCAATCGGCATTGTCATTTCCTTTGCTTGGAGGAAAACGCCCGGCGACCGGACTGGCCGGCCGCCGGGCGTGCTCGCGAACGCGACGGCCTCAGGCCGCCACCACGCGGATTTTCACGCCAGCCACGCTGACCACCTGGCCGGCGCGGATCTTGGCGGTCTTGCGCGATTCCACCGCGCCGTCGACCGAGACTTCGCCGGCCGCCACCAGCGCCTTGCCGGCGCCGCCGCTGTCGCACACGCCGGCGACCTTGAGCAGGTCGTTCAGGGCGATATGCTCGCCCTCCAGCGGGAAGGTTACGGTTTGCATGGGCTTACTTCCCCCAGCTGTCGCGCAGCCCGACGATGCGGTTGAAGACCGGCTTGCCCGGCTTCGAATCCACGCGGTCGGCCACGAAGTAGCCCTGGCGCTCGAACTGGAAGCGATCTTCCGGAGCGGCTTGCGCCAGGCCGGGTTCCAGGTAGGCCGTGACGATCTTCTTCGAGTCCGGGTTCAGCGCGTCGAGGAAGTTCTTGCCGCCGGCGTCCGGGTTCGGGTCGTTGAAGAGGCGGTCGTACAGCCGCACCTCGGCTTCATAGGCATGCGCCACACTGACCCAATGGATGTTGCCCTTGACCTTGACGCTGTCCGCGCCCGGCGTGCCGCTGCGGGTTTCGGGCAGGTAGTTGGCGTGCACGGCGATGACCTTGCCGTCGGCGTCGCGGTCCACGCCCGTGCATTCGATCACGTASCCGTGGCGCAGGCGCACCTTGCTGCCCGGGGTGCCGTCCTTGGGCGCGAACAGGCGGAAGTAGCCCTTGGGCGGCGCTTCGCTGAAGTCGTCGCGCTCGATCCACAGCTCGCGCGTGAGCGGGAAGACGCGCATGCCCAGTTCCGGCTTCTTCGGGTGCACCGGCGCCGTGCAGTCGTCGCTCTGGCCTTCGGGGTAGTTGTCGAGGATCAGCTTGAGCGGATCCAGCACGGCGGCGCCACGCGCGGCGCGCGCGTCGAGGTCGTCGCGCACGGCGCCTTCCAGCGTGCTCATGTCGATCCAGCTATCGGACTTGGCCACGCCGATGCGGTCACAGAACAACTGGATCGATTCCGGCGTAAAGCCGCGGCGGCGCACGCCCACGATGGTGGGCATGCGCGGATCGTCCCAGCCGTCCACGCGGTTTTCAACGACCAGTTGCAGCAGGCGGCGCTTGCTGGTGATGGCGTAGGTCAGGTTCAGGCGGGCGAACTCGTACTGATGCGGCAGCGGCTCGCTGAACACGCCGCATTCGCGCAACTGCGCCAGCACCCAGTCGTACAGCGGGCGGTTGTTCTCGAACTCCAGCGTGCACAGCGAATGCGTGATGTTTTCCAGCGCGTCCGAGATGCAGTGGGTGAAGTCGTACATCGGGTAGATGCACCACTTGTCGCCCGTGCGGTGGTGATGCGCGTGGCGGATCCGGTAGATCACCGGGTCGCGCATCACGATGTTGGGCGCGTTCATGTCGATCTTCGCGCGCAGCACGTGCTCGCCGTCGGCGTACTTGTCGTCGCGCATGTCGCGGAACAGCTGCAGGTTTTCCTCGACGCTGCGGTCGCGGAACGGCGAGGGCGTGCCCGGGCGGGAGAAGTCGCCGCGGTTGGTGGCGATCTGCTCGGCGCTCTGGCTGTCCACGTAGGCGACGCCGCGCTCGATCAGCTTTTCGGCGAAGGCGTAGAGC
>NZ_JBFTSF010000473.1:0-3270 GCF_056399905.1 Cupriavidus sp. 01L46 | reverse complement strand
CCACTGAAGCGATCACTGAAGGAGTCTGACCATGAGCACCCCCGGCAAGAAACTCTACATCTCTGACGTGACGCTGCGTGACGGCAGCCACGCGGTACGGCACCAGTACTCCATCCGCAACGTGCAGGACATCGCCCGCGCACTGGACGGCGCCAAGGTCGACAGCATCGAAGTCGCGCATGGCGATGGCCTGCAAGGATCGAGCTTCAACTACGGCTTTGGCGCGCACAGCGACCTCGAATGGATTGCCGCCGTGGCGGACGTGGTGGAGCACGCGAAAATCGCCACACTGCTGCTGCCGGGCATCGGCACCACGCACGACCTGAAGGCAGCCTACGACGCCGGCGCGCGCGTGGTCCGCGTCGCCACGCATTGCACCGAGGCCGACATTTCCAGGCAGCACATCGAATACGCGCGTGAACTTGGCATGGACACCGTGGGGTTCCTGATGATGAGCCACATGACCACGCCGGCGAACCTCGCCATTGAGGCGAAGAAGATGGAAAGCTACGGCGCGACCTGCATCTATGTGGTCGACTCGGGCGGAGCGCTGACGATGACCGACGTACGCGATCGCTTCCGTGCGCTCAGAGGGGTGCTGAATCCCGAGACGCAGACGGGCATGCATTCGCACCACAACCTGTCGCTCGGCGTGGCCAACTCCATCGTCGCCGTCGAGGAAGGCTGCGACCGCGTCGATGCTTCGCTGGCCGGCATGGGCGCGGGGGCGGGGAATGCGCCGCTCGAGGTCTTCATCGCAGCTGCCGAGCGGCTGGGCTGGAACCACGGCACCGACCTCTACACCCTGATGGACGCCGCCGATGACCTCGTGCGCCCGCTCCAGGACCGCCCCGTGCGCGTGGACCGCGAGACGCTCGCGCTCGGCTACGCGGGGGTCYACTCGAGCTTCCTGCGCCATTCGGAAGTCGCGGCGAAGAAGTACGGGCTGAAGACCGTCGACATCTTGGTCGAACTGGGCAAGCGCCGGATGGTCGGTGGCCAGGAAGACATGATCGTCGACGTCGCGCTGGACCTCAGCAAGCGCGCGCTCGAAGCGCAACAGTGATCCGATGAGCGGCGCGCCCGGAGCACGCCGCTCGTCACCACCAACTAACGACCGCGAGAACACGCCACCGCCGATCGCCACCAAGAGCGTCCCGCATCGACCCATCTGGAGACTACCCATGAACACGACGATACGCCCCGGCGGCAGCGGCAAGGCTGCCGCGACCGGGAGCCTCACCACCATCGGCCTGTGCCTGGCCATCGCCCTGCTCGAAGGGCTCGACCTGCAATCCGCCGGCGTGGCCGCGCCTCGCATCGCCAAGGAATTCTCGCTGTCCGTCGCACAGATGGGCTGGGCGTTCAGCGCCGGTGCCATCGGCCTGCTGCCCGGCGCGGCGTTGGGCGGACGGTTCGCCGACCGTCTCGGGCGCAAGCGCGTGCTGATGCTCTCCGTCGCACTGTTCGGGTTGCTCTCGCTGGCGACGACACTGGTCTGGAACTTCGAATCCCTGCTAGCCGCGCGCGTACTGACCGGGCTCGGGCTGGGCGCGGCGATGCCGAACCTGATCGCGCTGTGCTCGGAGGCGGCCTCCCCCCGCCACCACAACACGGCCGTGGKCGCCATGTACTGCGGGATGCCGTTCGGCGCCGCGCTGGCGGCCGCCATCGGTATCGTCAGCCCGGGAGATGAGGGCTGGCGACACATCTTCTACGTCGGCGGCTTGGGCCCGTTGCTGACCCTGCCGCTGCTGGGCCTGTGCCTGCGCGAATCGGCGCAGTTCGTCGAGGCGAAGGCGAGGGCCACGACGACAGCAGCGGGCGGTGCTGCCGATACGGGCTTCGTCGATGCCCTCTGGCGCGGCAGCCGCGCCCGTGCCACGATCGCCCTCTGGACCAGCTATCTTGGCACGCTCATCGTCCTGTATTTCCTGATGAACTGGCTGCCCTCGATGGTGTTGTCGAACGGCCTGAGCCGCGTACAGGCCGGCGCGGCGATGATGATGTTCAACATCGGCGGCGGCATCGGCGCGGTGGCCATCGCGGGGGTCATGGACCGCTTCAGCCGGCAACTCACGGTCATCGCCATGTACGTGGGGATCGGGGTGGCGCTGGCAGCGCTGGCGGGCGCGCGCGGCAGCGTCTCGATGGCGTGCGGGGCATTCTTCTGCGGCCTGTTTCTCGTCGGCGGCCAATCGGTGCTGTATGCGCTGGCGGGCCAGGCGTATCCCACCGAGGTGCGCGGGACCGGGGTCGGCGCGGCGGTCGCCGTGGGACGGCTCGGCTCGATCCTCGGGCCCCTCGTCGCCGGGCAGCTCTTCGCGATCGGCCAGAGCGCGTCGATGCTCGTCGCGTCCAGCATTCCCCTCATCGTCGTGGCCGCGATCGCAGCCCTGACGCTGGTGGGCGGCTTCCCATCCCTGAAATCGGGCCCCGCCCTCCCCGGCGTCCGGCCCAAGACCTGAATCCATCTGCCTCAGCAAGGAAACACATCATGCAATCCACTGCACAATCCATCACGGAAGAATCGACCAGCCGCTTTGTCACCGTCAGGGCCGGCGACACCGAGTTCCGCATCCACTACAACGACACCGGGTCCGGCACGGAGACTGTCGTCATGCTGCACGGATCCGGCCCAGGCGCCAGCGGCTGGGCCAACTTCAACCGCAACATTGAACCGCTGGTGGCGGCCGGCTACCGCGTGCTGCTGGTGGATTGCCCGGGCTGGAGCAAGAGCGATCCCGTGGTCAGCACTGGGTCGCGCTCGGAACTGAACGCCCGCGTGCTGAAGGCCGTGCTGGACGCCCTCGACATCGGGCGCGTGCACCTGCTCGGCAATTCGATGGGTGGCCACAGCGCCGTGGCGTTCGCGCTGGCCAATCCGCAGCGCGTCGGCAAGCTGGTCCTGATGGGCGGCGGGACCGGTGGCCCGAGCCAGTTCGTGCCGATGCCGACCGAGGGGATCAAGTTGCTGAACGGCCTGTATCGCGAGCCAACCATCGAGAACCTGAAGCGGATGATGAGCGTGTTCGTCTACGATCCCAGTTCACTGACCGACGACCTGATGCAGGCCCGACTCGACAACATGCTCGCCCGCCGCGACCACCTCGAGAACTTCGTCAAGAGCATGCAGGCCAACCCAAAGCAGTTCACGGACTACGGCGCCCGCCTGGGCGAGATCACCGCACCCACGCTGGTCATCTGGGGGCGCGAGGATCGCTTCGTGCCGATGGACGTCGGCCTGCGCCTGATCGCCGGCATTCCGAA
>NZ_JBFTSF010000472.1:0-3272 GCF_056399905.1 Cupriavidus sp. 01L46 | reverse complement strand
GCGTGTCGTACTCTTCGAACGGCTGATGAATCCAGGGGTTCGTCGGCAGGTAGGTCACGTGGTAGTCCGGCTTGACCTTGGAGCAGGCCTTGTACCACAGCACGGACGAACGCACTTCCGTCACGGCRGGATAGCGCTCCTGCAGATGGCGACCCACGCGCTCCAGCGTGACGCCGGAATCCACCAGGTCATCGACCAGCAGGATCTTGCCGGAGAGGTCGCCCTTGGTCATCGTGATGTACTGCGCAATATCGAGGTCGCCCTGCTGCGTGCCCGCCGCCTCGCGGTAGCTGCTGGTGGCCAGGATGGCGAGAGGCACGTCAAAGATACGGGACATCTGGTCGCCAACGCGCAGGCCACCGCGGGCCAGGCACAGGATCTTGTCGAATTTCCAGCCCGACTCGTGGACGTTCAGCGCCAGACGCGCGATCAGGCTGTGGTAGTCGTCCCACGAGATCCACAGGTTCTCTTCGTCGTTCGATGGCAGGGTCATGATTGTTTTAGCTCTTCGGCTTTAGGCTTGAGGTCTGTCGACCGATAAAGTTTCGGCCCGCTTGCGCGGGCCGATTTGCTCTTGTGCAGCTGCCGTCTTTTTGCCTGCGCGGCCTCGTTCAGCCGCGCGGCGCCCTTACGGGCAAGACAACATCAGGCTACGTACGGGTGACGCAGCAGGATGGTTTCGTCGCGGTCCGGGCCGGTCGAGATCATGTCGATCGGGATGCCGACCACTTCCTCGACGCGCTTCAGGTAGGTGCGCGCCTGTTCCGGCAGCGCATCCCAGGCCTTCACGCCGAACGTGGATTCGTTCCAGCCCGGGAATTCCTCGTACACCGGCACGCAGCGCGCCACGGCATCCGAGCCACGCGGCAGGATGTCGACGGTCTTGCCGTCCAGCTCATAGCCCACGCACAGCTTGAGGGTTTCAAGGCCATCCAGCACGTCGAGCTTGGTCATGCAAAGACCCGACACGCCGTTGATCTGCACCGAACGCTTGAGCGCGGCGGCATCGAGCCAGCCGGTACGGCGCGGTCGCCCGGTCACCGAGCCGAACTCCTTGCCGACGTTGGCCAGGCGCACGCCCACCGGGTCCTGGCGCTTGGGGTTGTCGTTGTCGTACAGCTCGCTGGGGAACGGGCCTGCGCCCACGCGGGTGCAGTACGCCTTGGTGATGCCCAGGATGTAGTTCAGGCGGCCCGGGCCAACGCCAGCACCGGCAGCGGCCGCACCGGCCACGCAGTTGCTGGAGGTAACGAACGGATAGGTGCCATGATCGACGTCGAGCAGCGTGCCTTGCGCGCCTTCGAACATCAGGTTGCCGCCGGCAGCATTGACCGCGTACAGCTCGGCCGACACGTCGGCCACCATCGGGGCCAAGCGCGGCGCGTACGCCAGCATTTCGTCGAGCGTCTGCTGGTAGTCGACCGCTTCCGCGCCCAGGTACTGGGTCAGCATGAAGTTATGCAGGTCGAGGTTCTCGCGCAGCTTTTCGGCGAAGCACTTGGGATCGAACAGGTCCTGCACGCGCAGCGCGCGGCGGGCCACCTTGTCTTCATAGGCCGGGCCAATKCCGCGGCCGGTGGTGCCGATCTTGTCGGCGCCACGGCGCACTTCACGGGCCTTGTCGATGGCCACGTGGTACGGCAGGATCAGCGTGGTCGCTTCGGAAATGCGCAGGCGGTTCTGCACCTGCAGGCCGGCGGATTCCAGTTCCTCGATCTCACGGAACAGCGCCTCCGGCGACAGCACGACGCCGTTGCCGATGTAGCAGATCGTGCCTTCACGCATGATGCCCGAGGGGATCAGGCGCAGGATGGTCTTCTTGCCGCCGATGATGAGCGTATGGCCGGCATTGTGGCCGCCCTGGAACCGCACCACGCCCTTTGCATGATCGGTAAGCCAATCGACGATTTTTCCCTTGCCTTCGTCACCCCATTGGGTGCCGATCACGACGACATTGCGTCCCTGGCTTACTGCAGAAGCGGACATGTTGATTTTGGTCAGTGGGTTAAAAACGTATTTTACTCTCGTTGCAGGTCAACTCCCCGATTTTGGGGAGATCGGCCCGCAACGCGGGGGAATTCCGCGGCTTGGCGCTTGCGCTCAGGCCCCGGCGCTACGTGGAATCACCGTCCAGCCGCCATCCTGGCGTACCAGTTGGCGGTCGCAGTTGAACTCGTCGAGCTGGTGCGTGTGCCCCGGCAGCGACTGGATGACGATCTCGCCAGCGGCGCGCAGCGCGGTAATCGCGGCGCGCAAGGCAGGATCCGCATCCCACGGCGCAAAAATGGCAAAAGCGCGCACTTCCAGCGGCGAAAGCGAGGCTACTTCGCGCAAATCCAGTGAGAAGCCGGTTGCCGGCCGGGCGCGGCCAAAGGCCTCGCCGACCTTGTCGTAGCGGCCACCGCGCGCCACGTAGTTGGGCAAGCCAGCCACATAGGCGGTAAACATCACGCCACTGTGATAGTGGTAGCCACGCAGGTCGGACAGGTCGATATTGACGCTCGCCCCGCTCACTTCCGCGGCCAGCGCAGCCAGTTCGTCCAGCGCACGGCCAATCACCGGGCTCGCCGGCAGGGTCGCGCGGGCGCGCTCGATCACCTCTATGCCGCCGTACAGCGTCGGCAGCGCCAGCAGCGCGTCGCGCTCAGCCTGCGGCATGCCTTCGGTCAGCTCGCGCAGTGCCGACACATCCTTGGTTTCCAAGGCTGCGAACAGCGCGTCCTCGATCTTGCGGCTGGACGGCAGGCCGTCCAGCAACGCTTCCAGGATGCCCGCGTGGCAAAGGTCGAGACGGATCTCGGTCAGGCCGGCAACCTGCAGCGCAGCCAGCATCAGGGCCTGGATTTCCACATCCGCTTCCAGGCCGGCATGGCCGTAGATCTCCGCGCCAACCTGGATCGGCTCGCGGGTTGCGCGAAAGCCGGCCGGGCGAGCGTGCAGCACATTGCCGGCGTAGCACAGCCGGGTCACGCCGGAGCGGTTCAGCAAGTGGGCGTCGATGCGGGCGACCTGCGGCGTGATGTCGGCGCGCAGGCCCATGGTCCGGCCGGAGAGCTGGTCGACCAGCTTGAGCGTGCGCAGGTCGAGGTCGTGCCCGGTACCGGTGAGCAGCGATTCCAGGTATTCCAGCATCGGCGGCATGACCAACTCGTAGCCRTAGGTGCGGAACAAGTCCAGCATGCGGCGGCGCAGTTCTTCGATCTTGCGGGCCTCCGACGGCAGCACGTCGGCGATGTTTTCAGGCAGGAGCCAGTGATTGGACATGGTAAATC
>NZ_JBFTSF010000471.1:0-3282 GCF_056399905.1 Cupriavidus sp. 01L46 | reverse complement strand
GTGGTGCGGAACACGTAGCCGTACTTGTCACCGGCGAAGGTGCTGTCCTTCGGGCCCGAAGCCTGAGCGGTGCCGGCAACGAAAGCGGCAGCAAGGGCGGCGGCGGTGATCAGGGTCTTGGCGAAGAGGTTCGAGGTCATGATGTTCTCCATTTGCATTTGAGGACCCGCGCTTGGGCGGAATCGAATCGGTACGCTTTGGAACCCTTCGCTTCTTCTGTCCGTTATCTACTAGTAGATAGATAARCTGACCAAAAAAAACGGGGATTCCCCGGGTGATGCGCTGGATCCTCTTTCCTGCTTCAGCTTTTCTTGCTGGGGCGGAGCAGCGGCTTCCATGTCGTGAATATTATCTACTGGTAGATAGATAGTCAAGGGGTTTTTTGATCGGATACCAGAAATCCAGGATATCGCGCAAAGCGCACATGGACCGAGGCGATGCGCTCGAAGAAAAACCAGGATAGCCAGGAACGCCAGAAAGATCAGGGGAATGCACCGGCCGCTGCGCACGTTTCGCGCTCCGGGACAGGGCGCTGCCGAAAGGAAAAAACGCAACAAGGATTTACAACGTTTTACTACGGCCTCCCCGGGATTCGCTCCTACGATGAACTGTGCGGGACGCGGCATAGGCGGGCGCGGGGCGAGTACTCATATGCCCTGGCCTGCCTTCACTTGTGTGCCCCGCTGGCCCACCGAGGTTACCGCCCCAGTTTGTCTGGCGTGGCGCAGATGCCAGCTATTCCGGCCAGCCTGTGCCCGAGCGCTCCCTCGCTGAACCATAGGCGACCACCTCCTTACCACCGGAGCAAGAGATGCGCAGAGTACTCACGTTGACGTTACTTGTCGCCGCCGCAACGGCTTCAGGCTTGAGCTATGGCCAGCAGAAAAAGTTCGACCCGTACACCGACGGGGCCAAGGCCAGCAAGGCCGATCCCTATACGGATGGAGCGAAAACCGGCAAATTCGATCCCTACACGGATGGCGCGAAGCAATCCACGCAAATGGACCTGAATGCCACGCAGGGCAAGCCCGATCCTTACACGGACGGGGCCAAGGCCGGCAAGGCGGATCCCTATACGGACGGCGCCAAGGCCGGCAAGGCCGACCCGTACACGGACGGCGCGAAATCGAAGTAACGAGCAGCCGAAAGGCGCGGCACCCTACGTTGCCGCGCCGCCGCGTGGCAATGCTGATGCCTGGGCAATAGCGCCCCGGCTTCGGACCTTTGCAGCGGCAACCCCGCGCGACCCCTTGCCTGGCCGCGGAGGCTGTACTTGTGTGCGCAAATTCACGTTGCCCTCCCCCCCTTGCCCGCTTCCCCCATCGCGACGTCTAGCCAGCCAGGATCCGCTCCGGTTGCCGGCCGCTGGCGCCCAGCAACACCTCCGTGCCGCGCTGCGATGCCAGGATGGCGCGTGCACTGTATTCGCGCATGGCGGTTTCGTAGCCGCCAATGGCCGCCCGCAGCGAGCGGCGGCCGGCGGCGGCCTCGCCCAGCTGCCGCGATAGCAGGAGCGCATCGTGCAGCGCCGTGTTCGCGCCCAGGCYGCCGGCCGGGCTCATGGCGTGGATGGCGTCTCCCAGCACCGTGACGGCACTGCTTGGCCAGGCAGCGGGCACATCTGCCGTCCTGACTGGCACCACGGCCAGCGAGGCACGATCGCTCTGCTGGAACAGCGGGCGCAGCCCGGCATGCCACCCCGCCGTGATGCGTTCGAGGCGTGCGGCAAGCGCGTCCTGTTGCAACGCATCCCCGGCTTCCCAGCCGATGCCAAGGGCTTCGCGCGCGCCAAAGATGGCCCAGTAAAGGTAGTCGCCAGGCATGCTCAGGYGGTACCCCGCGGGCGGTGGCCGGAACCGCATCGGATCGATGATGACGCCCAGGCCATCGCCGAAGACGATCGACGTCCTGGCCGGCAGCAAGCCGGATAGCCGCACCAGCGTGGCAGGCGTGGGATAGGTCTTGCCGTAGAGGCAGGCAAACCCGGTATCGGCCGGTGCCGCGCTCGGCAGGCGCCGCCGGCGCACCCTTGAATTGACGCCATCCGCCGCGACGAGTAAGTCCGATACGGTGGATGAACCATCGGAGAAGCCCGTTTGCACGCGAGCGTCGTCGTCCTCGCGGTAACGCACGAACGCCTTGCTGAAATGCACCCGGTCCTCGATGCCATGCATCAGGACTTCGCGCAGCGTCTGGCGGTTCACGCTCAGGTCTTCTGCTTCTGCTTCTGCTTCCGCTTCCGCTGCGGCGGGCGCATCGCCGCGGCCACGCCGCCACGACTCCACCCACCTGCCGCTGACGGCCTCGAGCCCGGTGTCGACTATGTTGACGCCAGCGTTGGGGATGGCACCAGTCGCCTGGAACACGCTGAGCAGCGCCGCAGGCAGGCAACCCTTCAAGGCCTCTTGGCCCGCGTGGTCGATCCGGATGCGGTAGCCCTGCGTACGGCTGGCCAGCGCGGCGTCGCGCTCATAGACGTCGAAGGCAATGCCGCGCCGCTTGAGCCCTTGCGCCAGGCATAAGCCTCCCAGGCCGGCGCCGATGATGGTGATGTGCAGTGGTTTCATAGGCAGGAAGAATGTCGCGGTTTGGGCCATGACGGTGGTTGTACAGCGCTCAACGGGCGGCTGCCCCGGGTGCCGGTGCATCCGCGGGTGCATCCGGCGTGGTCTCGTCCAGCGCCCGCGCGGCCARCGCAAGCGCGTCGGCCATGGTGGCGGAAATCGCCATGGGAATGCCAAAGGCCTTGACGGCAAGCAATGCCTGGGCCCTGAGCGCGGCCCGCTTGATCGGGTCGGGCTCGATGTGGATCAGCGCCTTGCATACCGCGCCGAGCGGCGCCTTGCACTGTTTCAGCCACAAGGCGCGCTGCTTGCGGTCCTCCTGCGTCTCCTCGGCTGGCCGCTGGTCATGGATCAGGACAAAAGGCCGGCCCTGCTCGACCAGCGCGGTCATCTCCTCGCGCCACTGGATGGCATAGCCCGGCTGCATGGCCTGCGTGCGGCCGATCACGATGGGAAAACGGCTGGCGTCGTAAATCTGGCAGCTGGGAATTTCCGATATTGCGGGTATTGCCGGCATGGCGGGGATTGCGGTCTGCATGTGGATCTCCTGCGGCGCGGGGAAATGTGGATGGCGGCGCCTTGGGAGCAGTATCTGGCGTAAACGCGTAGACTCGATATCGTTATCCTGCCTAAAAATAATGCATTTCAGCCATGTCGTCGCATCCATCCCATCCTGCGCCCTCTGCCCGCGTGACAGCGCCCTCTGCCCGCGTGACAG
>NZ_JBFTSF010000470.1:0-3299 GCF_056399905.1 Cupriavidus sp. 01L46 | reverse complement strand
CCGCATGGCCGGTGGAGATCACGCCGTTGACGTCCATGGCGGCTATGTATCGGTCCACGATCGGACGAGACTGCACGGGCGCCTTCGACGATCCGGTAGGCGTCCATACGTGTATCGTCAACGCGTGTTCGTCGTCGGCCGGCGGACCGTCCCACTCGGTCTTATCGAATACCTGCGCGGATACCTGCGCGCCGCCGCGCGCGTCCTCGTCCGGCAGCAGCGCTGACTTGCGCGAGCTGCGCAGCGCCGGGTTGCGCGCAAGGCGCCGCGCACGCGCAGAAAGCGAGAGCATGTTCATGCCGCTGATGATCAGAAACAGGCCGAGGCAGTACGGCAGCGTCCCGGCGTAGTGGGTCGGAAACGGCTGATAAAAGAAGGCGGCGACGAGCATCTCGGCAATGCCCCACGCGAAGGCGGCCTTCCAGCGCCGGTAACGGACCACCCATGCGGACACGCACTGCAGTAGCCCATCGGCAAGGAACAACGTGCCGAAGATCATCGACAGGATCAAGTTGCCATGATGATGTCCCGCGAAAATCAGGATCGATGCGCCCACCACGGCGAAACCCTTCACGTACCGCAGCAAGCGCTGCCCGCCAACACCCGTCCACRCAACCGCGAGCGTTGCAAGGCCTTCAGCCAGGAACAGCCAGGCAAAGAAGGTGATCGGAAAGTACGCGGCATTGTCTAACGCGTCGATGAAGACCACCGAGCCCGCGACCACCCAGAGCACTCCTATGCAAAAAATAGCGCGAGAGCGCTTGCGCAGGTAGTCAACCCCCAACAGGAGCATTAACAGTCGGACCATCGCGGCCTCCATAGCCTATTCCCGGCCGCCTTCACGATACCAGCCGGGCAGAACATGACATAAGTCGCAATGACCAAGGTCGCCATCCCTTCAAGGATGAAGGGAATTCACTGCAGGGAATTCTTGGGCACAATAGCGCACTCCGTTCGGCACGTAAACGGAAACCTATCTGGGCCATCGCCTAGGCAGGCCTCCAAGTTCTTCGGACAACACGGCGCGGGCCTTTTGCCACGGGCTGCTAAGATAAGACATAGGAGATATGCCAATGAAAACGCCACAAAACATCGACGTGCTCTTCGTCGCCGGTTTTGGCYCGATCGTTCGCGACCCGGCCGCAAGCCGGAAACTCTATTCCGAGGCATTGGGACTGTCGTTCCAAGAAGAGGCCAACGGCTATCTGCATACGGGTGCGCTGGATGGGGTGAAGCATTTTGCCCTGTGGCCGTTGGCGCAGGCGGCTGAGTCCTGTTTTGGCACGGATCAATGGCCTGGCGATCTTCCCGTGCCACAAGCGTGGATCGAATTTGACGTGGCGGATATCGAAAAAGGCACCGCGGAACTGAAGTCGCAGGGCTACAGACTGCTGGTTGCGATGCGAACGGAACCCTGGGGTCAGACCGTCACGCGGCTGCTGGGACCGGAAGGTCTGCTGGTGGGCATCACCCATACGCCCTCGATGCGGAAGTGAACTCGTGCGCCCTCACTCTCCGATTCCATGTAAGCGAAAGTGAACCACTTGGATGATGTTCGCCTGCTGGCGAGAAAATGCCGCTCCTGCCGTCACCGGAGACAGACTTGTGAAGCGAACGTGTAGCGTCCGCTGCGCCGCGGCAAGACCCGCCTGGCACGCCCAACCACGGAGTACCGTTCATGCGACATCACCTTGGGTTCGGCGTGGGCTATCAGCTCGATCGCGGGAGCAGGGATGGTCCGGTGGTGCCACCGCCTTCGTACACCCGCAACACCAACAACGAGCTCACGGTCTTCGGCGGCACCACCATTATCAACAACTTCGATTCACCCAGCGGTACCGCTTTCGCGGTGGAATACCGCCGCGGCATCCTGCCCTATATAGACCTCACTGCCACCTATCTGAACGAGGGCGATGCCCGGGTTGTACGCCGGCAGGGTGTCGCAGCGCAGGCGTGGCTGGTGCGGCCGTTCTTCAATGACCATCTGACGCTGGGGATCGGACTGGGACCCTATGTGGCGCGCGACCGGGACGAGGGCGGTGGCATCACGCACACGCTCGGCCTATTCACCATGTCGGCGAGCTATCGCATCGGGCGGTCCTGGACTACCCGCTTCTCCTGGCACCGCACCGTCACGACCAATAGCCGCGATTCCGATGTGATGGTGCTCGGCCTGGGTTATCGGTTCTAAGAGCCCGGTTGATCAGCCGGTTGATCATTCAAGAATGGGCGACTCCGCATAGCAGCATCCCGCCCATTGCGATATGGACCGACGATCGTTGCACGTTGACGGAATAATGCCGTGACGCTCGACCGCGAAATCGCCACCATCCGCGACTGCATTGCGTCGTCTCCCTGTTTTCGGGCCAAAAATGGCGCTCGACAATGACGAATGAGCGAATCCCACTCCCCCCTTGCCGGAGGACAGCAGAGTGGCGCAGAATCCTCCCTGCAATACCCATATCACGGCATGACGGGCTTGTACGAGGTTGATAGTGCCTCAACGGCATGTAGCTTCGCGATGCCGGGACCCTGCGGGCTGTGGAAGACGGCTAAGGACTGGTGAACACGATGGAAAGCTTCCTGGTACGGCAGGCCACGCGCAAACAAGCAATGCTCGCCGGTATCACGGCGCTGCTTATCCTCTGCGTCTTCGCGATCGCAGTCCCGCGGGCAACCCAGGTGCTACCAGCGGTCCCCCCCTTCATGCCGATGTGCGCGCTGACGGTATTCACCACCGCCTGTATCGCCAGCTTTTTGCTCGGCGCACAATTCACGGTGACCCGGCAGCCTATCCTTGGCGCACTGGGTGGGGCATACGCGTTTACCGCATTGGCGGTGGCTTTGCAGCTGCTAACGTTTCCCGGCGTTTTCACCCCTGGGGGCCTCTTTGGCGCCGGTCCAAATAGCGCCACGTGGATGTGGGTCTTCTGGCATGGCGGCTTTCCGTTTTTTGTGATTCTCGCAGTGGCGGCGCGCAGTTTGTCCATGAAAGATCTGATCCGCCCCAAGCATGTCAGCCTATGGGCATGGGGGCTGGTCGGTGGGCCCGCCGCGATTGGCGTGGTGCTCTGTGGGTTCGCCATCTACGGTGATCTGCCATCCGCCCTGAACGCTGCGGGAGATTCCGGAGCCTACGAGAAAAATGCAACCGCGCTGGCGATATGGTCGCTCAATGTCGTTGCCATTGCTTTCGTGCTGCTGAGCGGCCGCTTGCGGGCCGTACTTGACATATGGCTATCGATTGCCTTGCTCGCTTGCCTCATCGATACCAGCTTGAACCTGCGGCGCTGTTCAGG
>NZ_JBFTSF010000469.1:0-3307 GCF_056399905.1 Cupriavidus sp. 01L46 | reverse complement strand
CCCGGTACTCGGTCTCGACGTGCGTGACCTTGATCGGATCCGCTTCCAGAGCAAACAGGTTGATGATGGGCGTGCAGAAGAGCCGCACGTTCTCCGCCGAGAAGCGCATGTCGTCGGGGAACGGCCTGGCCAGCACCACCTCCACGTCGAAGTGTCCGGCGCCTGGCGGGATGGCGCCCATGTCCAGCCCCACCAGGTCCACGAACATGAACTTCTCGGGAAAGGTGAAGTACTCCAGCAGCAGCTGGTAGCCACCAAAGGCATTGTCCGCCTTGGGCCACAGGCGCGCCTGCGCGTCGAAACCGGCCGCTTCCAGCGCCAGGCCGGGCATCGCCTGGGGCGCGCCCGGGCGTTCATCCGGGTGGCCGGGGATGCGCACCTGCATGGCCTGCGGCCGGGCGGTCAGCGCGGCATACAGCGCCAGCGCCAGTGGCCGGTCGGCATGCAGGTAGAGCCGCAGGCGCGGCACCGCCAATTGCTTGCGCAGTGCCTGCGCCTGGAGTTCGAGCCTTAGCCGGATCACCGAGCGGCCATCCTCGCGCGTGTAGGCGTTGGCCTCGGTCAGGCGCAGCGGGTACAAGTCGACCGCTTGCGTGGTCCGGTAGACGCACTCGACGCTGTCGCCACTGCTGGCTGCCTGGGTGCCAAGCGGCACAGGGTCGGACAGCACCTCCAGTCCGGCCGGCAGGCTTTCGTGGCGCTCCAGGGCGCCGGCGGACGGAGTGAGTTCGAGAATCGACAGCGACGGGATCATGCGCAGGTAGTGCGGCCACAGCATGCTGACCAGCCCTTCGGTCAGTTCCGGCAGCTCGTCGTCCAGCTTATGGCGCAGCCGCCCCATCAGGAAGGCAAAGCCCTCGAACAGCCGCTCGACATGCGGATCGCGCTCGCCGATGCCGTCAATATTGAGCATCCGTGCACGATCGGGAAACGCCTGGGCGAACTCCTTGCCGGCTTCGCGCAGGTAGCGCATTTCCGCTTCGTAGTAGCGCAGGATGTCGTTGTCTTGGGTGGGATCGGTCATGAGGCTGTCAGTTAACTCGCCGGTCAGGCGATGGCCACGGCACGGGCCGGGTCGATGGCGGTCAGATCGCCGGCCAGCGCTTCAATGCGCTGGGCAAGCGCGCCCTTGTCCGCGTCCTTGCGCGTCATGCGGGCCTTGAGCAAGCGCAGCAGCTGTTGCTTGGCCTCGAACGCGAGCGAAGGCTCCCAGGTGGCCAGCCCAAAGCGTTGCGCGTTCATCTCGAGGGCGCCCAGCAAGTGCAACGCCGTGTCCGCGCGGCCCGCACGCTCGGCCACGCGCGCCATCACCAGTTGCCGCACGAAGCGGTCGCGCTCGCCGTCCGGCGCCGGCAGGCCCTGCAGCCAGGCGAACGCGGCATCGAGGCTCTGTTGGGCGGCGAGGTCCGCCGCCTGGGCTTCCGTCTCCGCCCAGTCGGTGCTGGCGGACGCGACCGATACCGGCGCCATGGGCTCGCCGCGCTCGACATCGCGTACGGTGGCATGGCGCGCGATCCACGCCAATGTAGTGTCATCCGCAAACGGCGTGCCGTCCGTGAAGGCCAGTTGATCGAGGCCGGGCAGGCGTTCGAGCATGAGTGCGCAGTCGGTGGCAAGCAGGTCGCGCGCGCGGCCGTACGCGCCGCCTGCCTGATCCTGCGCCGTGAAAGCGTAGTACTGCAGGTCCAGCCAGAAATGATTGGCGCCTTCGGCGAAGGCCTGCTCGACACGGTCGAGCAGTTCCGGCCACTGCTTTTGCAGCATCAGGCGCTTGAGCTGGGCACGCAGTTCGGCGCGCGGCGCCACCAGGCGCGTCTTGCCGCTGTGCTCGTGCGGCGGGATCTCGGTCAACGTATCCCACCGCACGCAGCGCATCAGGCGGTAGGCCGCGAGATAGCCCTGCGGTTGCTGGCGCAGGTACAGCGCCATCTGGCGCGCCCGATCCAGCAGATCGCGTGTCGAGGCCACCTCGCCCAAGGCGGGCAGGACCGAGGCGGCCGCCGGCCCGGCTGGCTCGTCCCCACCAGGGTTGCCGGTGGCCGACGGTGATTCGACCCGGCCCTCGAAGCGGCGGATGAGCCCATCCAGCGCCGGGCGAGCCGGTTCCGGCCACTGCGCCGTGCGCTCGAGGATCAGCGCCAGTGCCGACAGGGTACGTTCCAGCTGCGCGCCGGCCAGGCCTGGCACCCGGTCGAGCCGGTCGGTGAACGTCGCGCCGGCCAGCCATTCGAGTGCCGCCTTGCGGCTCTCGGCCCGGGCGGGCAGCAGCCGGGCGCCAAAGCGGTCGACCAGTGCCGACAGCAGCTCGAAGCCGGCGGCAACCCCTTCCGCGCCATCGCGCCGCATGCGCCCGTAGACGTAATACACGGCCAGGCGCAAATCCTTGGCGGTCAGCTTGAGCAGCCGCTCGGCGGACTCGACGATCAGCGTGTCGTTCACGCCGGACAGCCTGGCCACCTCCTCCTTGATGGCGAGGAAGTCGTCGTCGTAGCCCGGATCGTCGCCGGCCGGGGCGTCGGGACGGATGGGTTGCAGCCATGGGTCCCAGCGCGCCTGTGTGGAGCGAGCGAGATCCGCAGGGGCACGCGCGCCGAAGAGCGCGTTGAGGAGCTTGTTGAACATGGTTGGTCGTTTGTCCCTGTTTGTCTGCGTTTGTCCCTGTTTGTCCCTGTCTATCTCTACTTGCGCAGGGCGGGTGTGGCGCGGGCCGCGGCCTGCGGCTCCCGGCCCACGAAGATCCGCGTTGGCAGCACAAAGCCCCGCAGCGCCAGCATCTCCAGCGGCCCCTGCCCGACTTCCGTACGCATCAGGTAACGCACCGGATAGGTCACGTCCGCCGCAACGGGCGCCTGGGCGCGGCGCGCCGTCAGGCTGTCGGGATCTTCGGCGAAGGTCCGGCCGTGCGCATCGGCTTGGCTCTCGGCAGTGGCCTTCGGCCCCTTGGCGTCTGCCGCTTCCAGCGCGTCCTGCGCTTCCGGCCTCGCCTGCCACGTCAGCTGGTAGTTCGCGCTATCCACCGGTTCGACGTGCGCCCGCTCCAGCATCCGCACCAGGCCCCAGCGGCCGCCGAACTCATAACTCTTGCTGGTGCCGGCGCGCTCGGTCTGCCATTGCAGCCGGGTGCCCGGGTCCTGCTGGTTCTTGCCCGGCCACGTCAACGCCTGCCACGTCTCGCGCTGGTTGTAGTAGTGCAGCGTCTGCCCATCGAGGGTCAGCAGCGTGTCGGTCAGCCCCGGGGTCGGGATCGGCTTGAACTCGAAGCGGTACTGCGGCTCGCCCTGGGCCAGCAGGTGCGCCGCCATGCGCT
>NZ_JBFTSF010000468.1:0-3342 GCF_056399905.1 Cupriavidus sp. 01L46 | reverse complement strand
GTGTGGTAGGTCGGCAGCGTAATCAGATGGTGGAAGATACCTGCTTCGCGCGACGAGTCGGCCTGGAAGGTCCGGATCTTTTCGTCGGCGAGCTGTGCCAGTTCGGTCTGATCGTACTCCACGCTCATCAGCTGGGTGCGCTCGTATGCCGACACATCCTTGCCCGCGGCCTTCATCGCGTCGTACACCTGCTGGCGGAAATTCAGCGTCCAGTTGAACGACGGGCTGTTGTTGTACACCAGCTTGGCGTTCGGGATGACCTTGCGGATCTCGCTGACCATGCCGCCGATCTGGGCGATATGCGGCTTTTCGGTTTCGATCCACAGCAGGTCAGCGCCGTTTTGCAGTGCGGTGACGCAATCCAGTACGCAGCGCGCTTCGCCCGAGCCGGCGCGGAACTGGAACAGGTTGCTAGGCAGGCGCTTAGGGCGCAGCAGCTTGCCGTCGCGCTTGATGATGACGTCACCATTGCCCAGTGCATCGGCCGAGATTTCGTCGCAATCGAGGAAGGAATTGTATTGGTCGCCCAGGTCACCCGGCGTGTTGGTCACGGCGATCTGCTTGGTCAGGCCAGCGCCCAGCGAGTCGGTACGGGCCACGATGATGCCGTCGTCCACGCCCAGTTCCAGGAAGGCGTAGCGGATGGCGCGGATCTTGGCCAGGAAGTCCTCGTGTGGCACGGTGACCTTGCCATCCTGGTGGCCGCACTGCTTCTCGTCGGACACCTGGTTTTCGATCTGGATGCAGCATGCGCCGGCTTCGATGAACTGCTTGGCCAGCAGGTACGTTGCTTCGGCGTTGCCGAAACCTGCGTCGATGTCCGCGATGATGGGCACAACGTGGGTGACGTGGTTGTCGATTTTTTCCTGGATGGCGGCCTTGGCCGGTCCTTGGGCAGCATCCAGTTCGCGGAACAGGCCGCCCAGTTCACGGGCGTCGGCCTGGCGCAGGAAGGTGTACAGCTCGCGGATCAGCGCGCTGACGGAGGTCTTTTCGTGCATCGACTGGTCCGGCAGCGGGCCGAACTCGGAGCGCAGCGCGGCCACCATCCAGCCGGACAGGTACAGGTAGCGGCGTTCGGTACTGTTGAAGTGCTTCTTGATCGAGATCATCTTCTGCTGACCGATGAAGCCGTGCCAGCAACCCAGCGACTGGGTGTACTTGGACGGATCGGCATCGTAGGCGGCCATGTCGGCGCGCATGATCTTGGCGGTGTACTTGGCGATGTCCAGACCCGTCTTGAACTTGTTCTGGGCACGCATGCGGGCCGCATACTCGGGGTTGATGGCATTCCATGCGCTGCCGTGGTTCTCTTTCAAACCGGCAACTGCCTTGATGTCGTCTTGATACTGGGTCATGTGAAATTCCTAAGCGCGTTTGAAGTTTGAAGAAAGGGTTGCGTGTGCCGCTACGGATGTCGAAGCAAGCAGCGTGGGATCATTGTATGGCGCCTCTGGCCCGCCACGGCGAAGTCTTATATAAGACATAAGAGTTGGTTTATCCTTATTATTCAATGAGATAGGCATTGAATTTCGCGATGTGGAACGCGTTTTCGAGGAACGAAAACAAAACACCGGGGAAACTCGGCGTGGATTCCGCAATGTGAAAAGCGCTTTCAGTGGTTAGAAGTAACGGTCGCTGAGCTTGTCAATGCTGACGGCAACGACGTCCACGCCTTGCGCGTGATGCTCTTGATAGAACGCATCAAGCGCCGACATTTCTTTGCGGCATGGCGCGCACCAGGTCGCCCAGAAGCTGATGATCATCACTCGGCCAGCCGCAGCGCTCGGCGTGACATGGCGCCTTGGCCAGCCGTGCGACAACAAGGTGTGCTAACTCGACCTCAGCGTGAACGCCAGAAGCAGCACATTCACGATGAGCAAGCCGTACAGGATCGCCATGCCTGCGGAGATGGCCCGACGCCGTTCATGTTTAGGCGAGGCGCGCCGATCTCGCTTGCGCTTCCAAAGCCAGGCCGCTCCAATGCCGAAGGCGGCGAAGCCCGTCAGCAAGCCCGTCCGCAAGCCTGACGACAAGCCTGGCGACACCCCGGCACCGGAGGCTGGCTCGGGCGGGACTTGCCCGGTTCCGATCGGGTTCGGCGGGGCCTGAACGTCGGCGGCCGCCGGCGCTGTCGGCTCGCTCGGTTGCGCGCTCTCTGGCGCGGCAGCCAGCGGAGTCGGCGTCGCCATGTCTTGCGCGGGAGGTGCCGGCTCCTGCTCTGGCGGGACAGGCGCCGCAACGGTCGTGCTTGGCATGACGGTCGTGCTCGGCACAACGGTCGTATTCGGCATGACGGTCGTGCTCGGCGCAATGGTCTTGCTCGGCGCCACGGCGGGCCGTGCCGGCTTCATGCGGGCAGCGTCCCGCCACCGCCACCATTCATGGAACAGGCTATCAAGACAGCGCACGGAGCCGCAGGCATCGCGCTTGCTGCGCCAGGCGCGGACGTCCGCATCGTTGGTGACACCGCTGTGCAGCAGCCTCTGCTGTTCGGCATAGATGCGCTCGTAGCGCATCGAAAGCTCCGCGTTATCGCAGACCAGGTGCTTGTTGCGCGGGCGGCCATCGGTCGCCAGCGCACATCGCATCCCGTTGCCTTGTGGATCTTCGCAGCGGACCGATCCCGTGCCGGGCGCTGACTTACAGTCGATGTCGGATGCCTGCGCCCCACGCAAGACAGACAGGCCCAAGACAACGAGCACGGCCAGGTGTCCTATGACCCTGTTCATCATGGCTCCCCATCGAAGCGGCCACGTCGGCCTTGAGATTCAACATAGTCGATGGCCGCATGGGGCTGCAAGCGCGCGATTGGCGACGCGATTTGCAGCGCGTGTTGTAGTGCACTTTGTTCTGCGCCGCCAAGCCGCGATACGCGCGAAGTACCGTATCGATGTCATGCGCCGTGCAGCCATCGCCGCCCGCTGTGGCTAAACGGCCTGCCAGCCATCATCCGTCGCCGCCCTCCTCCTCCTCATCGTCCAGCGCGGCCAACTCGCTCAGCACCAGCGTTTCATGCGCGAGCACAGCCGCCAGCGAAAGCAGATGGCTCTGCGTTTCTTCGGTGATGTTGCAGAAGGAGCCGCCGGCAGCGTTCTCGACAGCCACCGAAAGCAGCGCGTTGAGTTGCGCGGTTTTCTCGGCGGCGAGGCTTAGTGGGCTTTCAGAAGGGGCGTGGGCCGTGAGGAAGGTGTCGCGCCCGGCGCGTTGGGCGGTGATGTTGTAGTGCGGGTACCTAGGCATCGGGCGCCCTCCGTTGGGAGGCGCGCAGGCGCTGGCAGGGAATGACTGGCTTGGGAGGTGCGATTTGCCCGGGATGGGCGAGCGAAGACTGGGGCATGG
>NZ_JBFTSF010000467.1:0-3355 GCF_056399905.1 Cupriavidus sp. 01L46 | reverse complement strand
GCGCTGGACGCCAAGCTGCGCGACGCCTTGCGCGCCGACATCAACCAGTTGCTGCGCAGCCTGCATATCACCGCCGTCTACGTCACCCACGACCAGGCCGAGGCCATGGCGCTGGGCGACCGCATCATCGTGATGGACCGTGGCCGCATCGCGCAGACTGGCACGCCGCAGCAGATCTACCGCGCGCCGGCCAATGCCTTCGTGGCGGATTTCATCGGCACCATGAACCGCCTGCCGGCCGTGCTGGAGGCCGATGCCTGGCGCGTGCCGGGTGGGCTGGTGCCGCGCCATGGCACCGCCGCAAGCCTCGCCGCCGCGCCCTCGCCGCGCGCCGAACTGCTGTTCCGCCCCGAAGACGTCGCGCTGGCCCAGGCCGAGGATGCTCACCTGGGCGGCTCGGTCGTCACCGCGCTGTTCCTGGGCAACTACACGCGCTTGCTGGTCGACGTGGGCGCGCCGGCGCCGCTTGTCGTCGACACCACCCGGCGCGATGGCTGGCTCGCGGGCGACCGCGTGGGCCTGCGCCTCGATACCGGCCACCTGATCACGCTCCCCGAAGCGCTCACCGCATGAACACCACCAACGCCAACCCGGCCGGCACCTACCTGCTGGCCCACATCACAGACCTGCACATCAAGGCCGGCGGCAAGCTGTCCTACCGCATGGTAGACACCGCAGGCGCGCTGCGGCGCTGCATCGCGTCGCTGCTGGCGGCGCCGCAGCAGCCCGACTCCGTCGTCATCACCGGCGACCTGGTGGACTTCGGCACCGAGGAGGAATACCGCTTCCTACGCGGCATCCTGGCAACGCTGCCGATGCCGGTACGGCTCTTGCCCGGCAACCATGATCACCGCGCCACGCTGCGCCGCGTATTTGCCGATCACGATTACCTGTTCGCCAACGGCGACGGCGACGCGCCGGTTCACTACAGCGTGGAGGCCGGCCCACTACGCCTGGTGGCCTTCGACTGCACGGTGCCGGGAAAGCCTGGCGGCCAGGTCGATCCCGCCGCGCTGCCCTGGCTGGAGGCCACGCTCGCGGCCGAGCCTGGCAGGCCCACGCTGCTGATGCTCCACCACCCGCCCTTTCATACCGGCATCGGCCATATGGACCAGCAGGGCCTGGCGGATGCGGCGCTGCTGGAGGCGGTGGTGCGCAGGCACCCGACGGTTGAGCGCGTGCTGTGCGGCCACCTGCACCGGCACATCACGCACCGCTTTGGCGGCACGATCGCCATGACGGCACCGGGTCCCGCGCATCAGGTCACGCTCGATCTCGACCCACAGGCGGCCTCGCGGTTTCGCATGGAGCCGCCCGGCTACCTGCTGCATCAGTGGGATCCCGCGCAGGGGCTGGTCAGCCACGCGGCGGTGATCGGTGACTTTGGCGCAGACCATCCTTTCTTCGATGCCGCGGGCAAGTTGATCGACTGACTGGCCGGTCGGTTGATCAGCCAGCCGGTCGATCAGGAAGGCATCGGCACATCGGCCTGCAACAGGTTGCACCCCGTGGCGGCCAGCCCTTACGGCGGCGCCAAACCACGAGCAAAAAAAACCCACTGCCGGGTGGTAGTGGGTAACAAAAGTGGTATGGGCGAGTCGCGGAAATCACCCATGCGTGCATGGTGACACCGGACGTCTGCGAACAACATAATCCTTCTGGACTAGTACCCATCCCTGCGCCAGGCCGCCGGCGCCGGCATGCGGCAGATCATTTCCCGCTAGCGCTAGCGCACAGGCGATCTGCGGGGCGGCACCGTGCCAGACGCCGCTGCGCCCACCCATCCTTTCCCCTCTTTAGTGGGGAAATAGACAAGCCCACCATAATCGAGTCCAATTCGCCCTGGCGCTCGCTTCGACCTGGGCGCAGCGCGTCACATTTTGCTCCACTTGYTCCAGCGGCCGCAGCCTGCGCGCCGTGCGCCGGCCAACCCCAACCCATGCTCAACGCCCACCTGCTGCTGATCGACGACCACACCCTGTTCCGCACCGGCCTGCGCCTGGTGCTGGCAGACAGCCCAAGCGTGGCGAGCATCATCGAGGCGGGCTCCGTCATGGGCGCGGTGGAGGAACACCGCGCCGCCAGCGTGGATATCATCCTGCTGGATATACAGATGCCCGGCCTCAACGGCATCGAGGGCATCAAGGTGTTGCGCCGCCACTTCTGTGCAGCGCGCATCCTGATCGTGTCCGGCACCTCCGGGCTGGAAACCATTCCCGCCGCCGCGCGCAAGGAGATTGCCGGCTTCCTGCCGAAATCCGCGAGCAGCGTCGAGATCGAAGACGCCATTGCCTCTTGCCTGCGGGGTGGCACATACTTCAACGCCGACCCCGCCGGCGCCGACTGCKGCAAGCCGCATGGCCATGCCAGCGCCAACGCATACCAGGGCTACCAGGCCAGCTCGCTCACGCCGCGCCAGCTCGAGGTGCTGGACCAGCTCAGCCAGGGCCGCTCCAACAAGATCATTGCCCATCATCTGGGACTCTCGGAGAACACCGTGCGCGTCCACGTGGCGGCCATTCTCGATTACCTGGGCGTGGTCAGCCGCGTCGAGGCGGTGCTGGAGGCCCAGCGCCGCGGCCTGGTGCAGATGGGCAGGTAAGCCATGGCGTCTATCCTCCCTCGCTTCGATGAACCGCGGCTGCTGGCCGCGCAAATGGAACTGATCGACCAGAGCTTCGGCATCGCCATGCTGGGCTGCGCGCTGGCGGCGTTCATCCTGGCCCTCGGGCTGGTCCTCGGCGGTGGGCATCCGGGTGCATTGCCCTGGGCGCTGACGATGGGGCTGGCCTGCGCCGCCGGGCATTTCGGGCGGCGCCTGATGCCCGAGCGCACGGCCGAAGCCCATGCCGGGCGCTACGCGCGCAGCATGACGCTGCTGCTGACGCTGATCGGCGCGCTCTGGGGGCTGGCGGCGTGGCTTTACATGGATGTGAAGACGCCCGCGGCGGTGATCTGCATCCTGTCGCTGATCGCGGGCATGAGCGCGGCCGCGCTGGCGGTGTTCTCTGCCTGCCTGCCGGTTGCCGTGGGGTTCTTCATCCCGGCCATCGTGCCGGTCTGGGCGGTCTTTATCGCCACCGGCGACGTCGCCTACCTGCCCATGTTCCTCGGCGCGCCGCTTTATCTCATGGTGCTGATGATCTTTGCGCGCAACTATGCGCGCGTGGCACGGCACGGCATTGCACTGCGCTTTGCCAACGTGGAACTGATCTCGCAGTTGCGCGAGCAGACTGCCCGCGCGGAATATGCCCAACGCGAGGCCGAGGAAGCCAACCGCGCCAAATCCGTGTTCCTCGCCTCGGCCAGCCACGACCTGCGCCAGCCCCTGCATGCGCTTGGCTTGTTCGTGGTC
>NZ_JBFTSF010000466.1:0-3372 GCF_056399905.1 Cupriavidus sp. 01L46 | reverse complement strand
GCGCCACCATCTCTTATCAAGGCGTAGCCGGGCTCGGCGTGATTCCGGCGAAGACGTTCCCGATCTATCCGGTGCTGGCGTTCGCGCAGACCGAGACCGACTTCACCAAGGTAGCGGGCACGTACAACCTGCTGGGCTACCACGTGGTGCCATCTGGCGGCAGCCTGACCCCGAGCGGCAACTTCCTGCCAGCCACCGCGCAGACGGTCGAGACCTTGAACGCCGACGGCACCTGCACCGCCGCCAGCGGCAACTGCCGCTCCACCGGCAACCCATGGAAAGCACGCACGCAGAACGACGGCGCATTCGAGAGCGCGAACTATGGCGCCAACAAGCAGTACCCGTACTTCTACACCTCGTCGTTCACGGCGGGCAACAGCAGCAAGGCCAAGGGGATCATGGTCGTCGGCAAGCTGGGCGGCCAGCAAGTGCCGCTGTTGATCCGCACCGGCTACGCGCGCATCAGCCTGAACCCGCTCGACTTCGAGCTCAACGTTGACGACGAGTCCGGCCTGGCCCTGCTGGCGCCCACCACCAACCTCACCAACGCGCAGCTCAACGGCGGCTACGTGGGCTCGGGCAGCGACCTGGCCTACACCTCGTCGATCGTGCAGGGCAATGCGGTGGGGCTGATCGATCCGCTCACCATGAACGCCAAGGGCGGCTACCAGCTCGACCTCACGCAGGCCAAGCCCGGCGTGGTGACCACGGTGGACAACAGCGGCACGCCCGGCGCGCTGATCTCGACCGGCCATGTGTTCGCCCACCTTGCCGGCGCCGCCGGCAGCAACCCGACGTTCCGCGTGAGCGTATTCGCAAGCCCCTGAGTGAGCCCCTGAGTGAGCCCCTGAGTGAGCCCCTGATTCAGCCCCCCTGAGTCGGCCCCCCGACCACGAAGAATATACAGAGAAGCACCACGCGCGAAACAGCGCTTCAGGAGACAGCATCATGCATCAGCACCCTTTGCAGCACGGACAGCATCGGCAACGTACGCCGTGGAGGAATCCTCATGGACAGCGGATCCTGCGCTACGGCGCGGCGYTGCTGGGCGCCGCGATGCTTGCCGCGTGCGGCGGCGGCGGCGATGGCGGCAGCGGCGGTGGCGGCAGCGCCGCGAGCACCAGCTCCGCCCCGGCCATACCGGTGCGGCTGTGTCCCGCGACGCTCGACTACACCACCACCTTCACCGGGGGCACCGGCTCGGGCGAACTGGTCAAGGTGCAGATCGACACCACCAGGAAGACCTGGCAAGTGACCTTCCTCGACTCCTCGGTGCCGCGCACCACGGGCACCGTGCTGCCGACCCGCAGCGATACCACCGGCGGCCAGAACGTGATGACGGGCACGCTGTCGCAGGAAACGGGCCTGCCCACCGACAAGCTCAACCAGTGCGCGTTCCAGCTCAACGGCGCAAGCCTGGACCCGAAGCGCCCGGCGCGGCTGTTCGTTGGCGAGGGCGTGGCGGGCGGCACCATTCCCGGTGCGCGCATCCAGTTCAATGGTGTCCTGGGTGCGGGCGCGGTGCCGGATACCACCTTCCCGTATTTCCAGTTCATCGGCTTCGCGCAGACCGAAACCGACCTCACCAAGATCGCCGGCCAGTACAACGGCTATGGCTTTCACGAGGTGCCGTCGAAGAACTTCCAGACGGTGGCGCAGGACTACCGCATGGCGCTGGCGGCCGACGGCTCGTTCCAGGTGTGCGACAACAAGACCGGCGGCACCTGCTCGCAAAAGGGCAAGAACTTCGTGCCCCAAGCCAACGGCAGCCTGATGTCGGCCAACTACAAGGGTGAGATCGATCCGCCCACGCTCGGCGCCACGCTGGGCCGCGCGTACCTGATCGTGGGCAAGCTGCGCGGCCAGCTGGTCCCAGTGATGATCCGCGTGGGCTACGCCAACGGCTCGGTCACCAACGGCATGCCGCTGGGCGCCGACGACGAGATCGGCATCGGCATGATGGCGCCGGCCATCGCCGTGACGCAGGGCGCGGTCAACGGCGAGTACGTCGGCGTGGACAGCAACTTCGACTACCGCACCACCGCGCTGGTGGCAGCGGATGCGGCCATGCTCGACCCGTTCCACCCGTCCGACGCGTCGCTCGCCACGGCGCTCAAGCTGGACTTCTCGCAGCAGCTGGCCGGCGTGGTCACCACCACGCGCAAGGATGGCGCGGCGGGCAGCCCCACCGGCAAGTTCATCTTCACCGGCGGCGTGTTCGGCTTTCTCGAGTCGCGCAGCGGCAGCCCGTACTTCACCATCGGCGCCTTCGTGCAGTGACGGCCATGCGATCCAACTTATTCCGGGAAGACAAGATGACGAAGAATGCCTTTCGTTTGGCAGCGCCATTGCTGATCGCCGCGCTCGCCTGGCTGGGCGGCATGCCCAGAGCCCATGCACAGAAAGCCGGTGACAACGTCGTCGCTGCCGGCTGGTTCCACATCAACACCAGCGGCAACAGYAGCCCGTTMACCACCAGCGTGATCGATGCGCCCATMAACGGCCCGCTGGGCTTGCCGTCGTCATTCACGGCGCCGGGCAGCAGCATCAGCACATCCAACGCGGATACACTGGGGCTGACCTTCAGCCACTTCTTCACGGACCACATCGCGCTGACGGCGGTGGGCGGCATTCCGCCCAAGTTCAAGCTCTACGGCCACGGCAACCTGATTCCGCCGGGCCCGGCGGGCGCGCTGGGGCAGCAGCCGCTGGGCGACCCCAGCCTGAACCCGATCATCACCAGCGCACGCCAGTGGAGCCCGGCGACGATGGTGCAGTACCACTTCTTCGAGCCTGCCGCGCGCGTGCGTCCTTTCCTGGGCATCGGTGTGTCGTACAACTTCTTCACCAACATCGAGCTCAACCCGGCGTTCGCCGCTTCGGTCAACAACAACCTGGGCGCCACGCTGGCCGCCGGCGCCGGCAAGCCGGGGCCGACCTCCGTGGAGGCCAAGGCGTCGAACTCGTTCGCGCCGGTGTTCAACATCGGCGGCTCCTTTGCGATCACGGACCAGTGGGGCCTGACCGCATCGGTCACCTACATTCCGCTCAAGACGACGTCATCGATGATCATCAAGGCGTCCGACGGCACGGTGTTGTCCACCTCCAAGGCCACCATCAGCCCGAACCCGCTGATCATGTTTGTGGCGGCGACGTATAAGTTCTGAAGGGACCAAAGCCGTTTGCGATGTGAGGGCAGTCACTCCCTCTCCCCTCATGGGGAGCTCAGGATTACCCACAAATCATCGACATGACTTCATTCGTTCTGGCGGAAGATGCGATACATCTTGATGCTCTCGTGCAGGATGAAGAAGCCGCGCCAGAGCACAGTGGGCCCTGGCGGGCGGTCGTGCTTACGGCCCAGATAGCCGC
>NZ_JBFTSF010000465.1:0-3408 GCF_056399905.1 Cupriavidus sp. 01L46 | reverse complement strand
ACCTATGCCGGGAATTCCGGTTTCAAATACAGCAGCGGGGCCGGTTTTGCTCTGATACGTCACACCCGGAACGACTCTCCCGAGCGGCGTTACGACGATTTCATCGATCTTGCAGCCGGCGTCTTCGATTGATGCAACATATACGGTGCTGGCAGTCGATGACGGAAACTGAATCCCTGGGGCTAACGAATCTCGAACATGGCTGATCGTGGTCGGAAGCGCCGGCGACGGAGTCAAACGCGAAWCTACCCTACAACCGGCAAACGCTGATTCAGACAGAAACATGACGCCCAGGATTAGAGCACCCGAAATCATTTTAAATAGCATATGAAGTCCAMTTACCATATACGTGTCGGATCCATCAAGGTTCCCAATGCCATCCGAACATCGGAATGCATCATCGGGTGCATGTTCCCATCTCTGCCTAGGCAAGATGCCCGCGTTAACGTCACATCCCGCGCGTCGCGGCCGCACGACTCGACACGGTCGGCGCATAGTCGTGCGCACGGCAGCTCGAGGCTCCGGGTACGTCGCCGTGCGTTTCCGCACCGGCAGCGACTACATCAGCAAGGCAGCGGGCCGGTGTGATTGAGCTGGCGATAGGCAAATTGCAGGCTCCATGGCGCGTAAACGTAGTGCAGCGCTCGCCCCACGGCTATGCCGGCGGCTTGCGGGCGGCCCTCATCGCGCACCTTATCGCCCGACTCGTTGCCCAGCTCCATCGCGACAAGGACCAATAGCGCCGCCTTGACGTCGGAGTAACGGTCGCGTGGCAAGAGCCTGGCCGCGATGTTCTGGGCCATGTCCTGCTTTTGCGGCGGCAGGCTTGCCAGGGATGCRGTAGCCAGCGCGCAGTATCCGCTGCCCTTCGAGGCAAGCTGCCATAACTGCCATTTTCTCGGGGAATTCATCTTCATCTTCATTGGAGAGTCCTTATGTCTTCAAGTCGTTGTCARCGGGGCGGCGGGGCAGACCGAACCGAAACCGGTTGACGCTACTGATACGAGAACGTGAYCGTGCTGCGCGCGCTAGCCGTGCCTGGCTTGATGGTCGGTTCGGTCTTCACATATGTTGCGTCCAGGGGAATGTTGAGGCTGCCCCCCGACGCCGCCGAGCGGCCGACATACCATGGGTTGGTGTTTCCCTTCGCCGACGAATCCGGACGGAGCCCCAGCGGCGTCGTCTCGCCCGAGCGGAACATTTGAACGCCAACGCCGGTTGCGGTGGAACTGCCGGACAACGTCAGCGCATTGCTGGTATTGGTCGGATTCGAGGCATCCGTGAGTGTCGCGTACAGCCTCACATTGCCATCGCAATTCATGTCCATGGAAGAGGATGCCGATGCATCCGACACCGCGCCGACCGACTTCAGGCTATGTGATACCAGGGTGGGCAGCACRACGGCATTGGTCGCTCCGGATGTCACCTTGCGTCCGCGCGTCGTCACGTTGATCGTCCCTGAGGCTCGAAAAGYGGGGGTATCTGTAGTGAGTTGCTTACCGCCTGCATCCCGCGGCCTTGCGGCGACCATAGCCTGRAGCGGCATGGTGAAAGTGCCAGCGACAAGGCGTCCTGAAGCAACAAGGATATCGAGATTGCAGGTCGTTTAGAATAGGACGAGTACTAAAATGCGTGCCGTCGACGAGGATACGCTTCGTTGTTAGCGCATCGAGTGCTGGGCGATGCCGCTTGCGGGCAAGGCACCCTCGATCGGTGGGTTCTCAAGTGGTCATAAAGGCATTGTGAGTGGTAGGGCGCTAGGACACTAGGGCGGCAGGGCGAGACCGTTGGCAGTCCCACCGTCAACGGCCGCTTGCCGTGATTACTGGTAACTCATCGTGAACGTAGCGAGACCATTCGCTACCCCCGGCGTCACCTTCGATGCGGTCTGGATGTAATGTGCCTTGAACGGGATCGTGACCGCGTCATTGCCGAACTGACCGACGAACCACTGATTCGGATTGTTGCTCTCGGAAGAATCGGGACCATAGCTGACCACGCTATCATTGGTGCCGCGCACTATCTGGATGCCGATTCCCGACGCACTGGAGTCTGACGACAGGGACAGCACGTCGGATCGATTGGGCCAGTTGCTGCCGTCCGTCAGCGTCATATACATTCGCGTGACCGCGCCCTGCGTGCCGCCCGAACACTGCAGCCGAATCTCGAAGGGCTGGCTGTTTGTCGTGGTGCCAACGCCCTTGAACGCGTAGGTCGGAATCCTGCCAAGCGGCACAGCGACGGAAGGTGTCGTCACCTTGCATGCCGGCACCAGCGGCCTGATATTGCCTTGCGGCGACAAAACCGTGCATCTATCCTTTCGTGGCACTACGACCTCCTTGGGGTTTCCTGCGTCGGTCGAAAAATCCAGCGTATCTCTTTCAAAAACCGGTCTGCACTACTGATACGAAAACGTGATCGTGCTGAGCGCGCTCACGGCACCCGGCTTGATCGTTTCCGCCGTCTTGATATAGCGCGCTTCGAAGGGCAGCGAGATCACACTGCCAGTTGCCACAGATTTACCGACCAGCCACTGATTAGTATTTCCCTTGGCCGATGAATCCGGCCCAAAATTCAACGGACTGGTCGTACCTTGCTTCATTATTTGAATACCCAAGCCTGTTGCCGTCGAATTCTTCGCCAGGCTAAGGATATTGCCGGTATTCGCAGGATTGGTGGCATCCGTCAACGTTGCATAGACACTGACGCCCGCATCGCATTTGAGTCCCAACGAAAACGGCGCCGACTTGGTGGCAGAGACATCTCCTACCGCTTTCAGGCTATGCGTTACCAACTGCGGCATGACGACCGTGTTGGTCGCGCCGGACGTGATCGTGCATGCTTTTGCTGTAACGGTGATGCTCAATGCAGATATACSYATCGACWYTCGATTCGACACGACAGTYCCATTCAGCATGGCGCCTAGGGTCGAGGTGGTTTGAGCCGGGACACGATAGTTTCCCGTTGGGACAGACCCCGTTACGACGAGCGTCRCCCGCTGGTCGTAGCCCCAACCGYCAGAGCCCGATGGTCCGGCCGGAAGCACAATTGGCTTAGCCCCAATAGACACCAATGGCACGTTGARATTTCCTGTTTCCAGTGCGTAACCTATGCCGGGAATTCCGGTTTCAAATACAGCAGCGGGGCCGGTTTTGCTCTGATACGTCACACCCGGAACGACTCTCCCGAGCGGCGTTACGAGGATTTCATCGATCTTGCAGCTGGCGTTGTCGATTTGTGCAACATATGCGGTGCTGGCAGTCGATGACGGAAACTGAATCCCTGGGGCTAACGAATCTCGAACATGGCTGATCGTGGTCGGAAGCGCCGGCGACGGAGTCCAACGCGAATCTACCCTACAACCGGCAAACGCTGATTCAGACAGAAACATGACGCCCAGGATTAGAG
>NZ_JBFTSF010000464.1:0-3417 GCF_056399905.1 Cupriavidus sp. 01L46 | reverse complement strand
ACCTGATTCCCGGCGAGGACGGATCGGCCCGGCGCAACGAACGGCGCCTGAACTGGGTCTGGTACCGCGCGCTGCCGGCGGGAGAGCCGCTGGCGGCCGTGCTGCTGGACCGCCATGGCCGCCAGCACACGCACTCACTGCCCCCGGGCGCGGTCAAGGATGCCGATGCCCAGGCGCTGCGGCTTGCCGCGGCGGACAGCCTCGCGCCCGTGTTCGCGGCACTGGTCGTATCGACCCCCGATCCTTTCCTGCAGCTGATCCAGGATTACGCGGCGCCGCGCATGCGCTTTGGCCGCGCCATGCTGCTAGGCGATGCCGCTTTTGTGGCACGTCCGCATACCGGCGCGGGCGCGGGCAAGGCGGCAGCCAATGCCGTAGCCCTGGCGCGCGCGCTGCAGGCCGGCGGGGAGCGTATCGACGATGCACTCGCGCTGTGGGATCGAAGCCAGTGGGCCGAGGACAAGCGCCTGGCCCAGTGGGGCATCTCGCTCGGCCGGCGCATCATGGGCGTGATGCAGCCTGGCTGACCGGCGCCGCAGCGCGGTTCCGCGTGCAGGGAGCGGTACGATCGATTCGTGCGCGGTCGATGGCCCGGTCCTTGACGCTAACGCTGCGCAAGATCTCTCGCTTGCCATAGACGCCAATGCGGTCCATCGGCACGCGCTTGCGCAGGTAGTAGATGCCGTCTCGGCGGGCGAGGTACATGCTGGCTCCCGGTCGGCCTGTGTCAGGTACACATGCGGGGGCAGCAGTGGAATGGGGAGCAGTGAAACGGGACGCACAAAAAACAAAACCCCGGAAGACCGCAATCTTCCGGGGTTCCGCCGCCAATACGATGTAGTGGCGGAGACGGAGGGATTCGGTCTACCCTAGTGTTTATGCGGGTTTCGGGGCAGGTACACATGTCGCGCGCCAGCCGCGAGTGTACTACTAAATGAAGAAAGCTAGTCCATCCCAATGGCTTTGCGTGCGATGTCAGACGCCAACTCCCGTCCTTCCTTGGAGGTGGCGACCCCGCGCAATAGTGTCCAGAGTTTGCTTCCCGCTGAGCGATACCACGTCCCCTTCGGGAAATAACTGAGTTCGTCTTTGAGTCGTTCGACTTCCTGCACAAGCTCGTCAAGCTGCTTCTGAGTTATCTCATCCCGCTGCCGGAATCGGGCTAGATCTTCAATCACCGCATCCAGCTTCTGTTGCATTGCAGCAGCTTCGTCGACGGTGAAAGGTTCGGCGGGGTTCTCTACGTGCGATTTTAAGTGCGCCTCAAGCCTCTTTTGCAGTTCTTCAATTTCGCCCATCACGGGTAGCGAGGCCCTTAATTCCGCGTAGATGTTTCGCGTCCAGCCCGTTATGTGCTTCGGTACGCCCGCAAGACTGTCCAGGGCGACGAGATCGGTCTCCTTGTGGGCGCCAGGAGACATCCTGAGAAGCAGCCGACTACCGTCATCGACTGCGAGTTCAAACGCCTTCTGCGGGAGGAAGGTAATCCGAAGCAGATTGGTGCCCCCGGTCCCAACGGATACGTCAAAGTCTGCAAGTGTGAAGCGGCCTGCTACAAGCGCAGCATAAATCTCGGCCATGAACGTCTTTCGCAACATAAGCTCCCCCTAGTCTCAAGCGTTTCGGTGCCGCACGATGCCAAAGTGTAACTATCGTCACGTAGCCTATGCAAGGCTGGATCACCTTTATCGGGCAGATGGCGGGTGCCATAATTCGCCTGTCCACACCTGTCTTCTTGAGTCGGTTGGGCAGAGTTCAGCACTGAGGAACGGCACGTAAGCGCCCAGTACCGCAAACCTGTAACAGGAGAACGGTATGGGCACCATCATTCGGCGGCGCAGTAAGGGCGACGTGGTCACATTCCAGGCCAAGATTCGCCTCGCGGGCGTTCCAATCGCCTCCAGCACTTTCCCTAGCCGCGACGAGGCCAAATCGTGGATACTGTCCACGGAGCCGGAGTTAAAGGCGCGCTCGCGGGCAGCCGCGAGAGAACAGGCACACGCGAAACGAGTCGCGGAGTTCAAGGAGCGCCCGCGCATCGTGGCTGACCTACTCCACCGCAACCTCCGTGAGGAGACTATCCACAAGAAGGGAGCGGAGGCCGAGGTCAATCACACGCGCAGCATCCTGAAGTACCCGCTCGCCCGCGTCCACCTTGAGAACCTGACTCGTCTGGACATCAAAGAATGGACAGAACAGCGGCTTCAGCACGTCGCGCCAAGCACGGTCAACCGAGAACTGAACATCCTCAACGCGGTGTTTAAGCTGGCCGTCTATGAGTGGGATGTGGCCCTCTGCAAGAGCGTCCTGACTTCCGTTCGCCGCCCCAAGAACCCACCGGGGCGCGTGCGCCGACTATCTCCGCCCGAGGAGGCAGCCCTGCGGCGGGCAGGCGAGGAGACGCGAAACCCCTACATCGTTTCGATCTTAGACTTGGCGCTAGAGACTGCCATGCGCCGTAGCGAGATACTCGACCTCCGATGGAATCGCGTCAGCCTCGCCCATCGGTCAATCCAGCTCATTGCAACGAAGAACGGCACGCCGCGCGGCGTGCCTCTGTCCAGGCGCGCGATGGAAGTGCTCATCGCTCTGAGGCGAGTCGCAGCCCACGAACTCGGCGGCGCTGGAGAACTCGATTCCGGTCCCGTCTTCCCAGGCCTCACGGTAAACGCATTCAAACTCGCGTTCACACGCATGGTGAAGCGCGCCGGGCTGGAGAACTTCCGGTTCCACGATCTGCGCCACGAGGCTACCAGCCGGCTTTTCGAGAAGGGGCTGTCACAAATGGAAGTGGCGACAATCACGGGCCACAAGGACATACGAATGCTGGCTCGGTACACGCACCTGCAAGTCAAGGACTTGGCGGCGAAGCTGGACATCTAATGCAGATGGCGCGCGGATGCGCGGGCGCTGTGCCCCGCTTGCTCTTACGCTTAACCCGCACACCTGCTTGCGTGAAAGACGCGACGAGGCGACGGACATCGTTAGCACTACCTACTGGAACTACAGTGCAGTGACTAAGAACTGCCCGACTATAGCGAAGCAGAATTTCGTTCAGCAAGCGTGCGGCGACCGCGTCTTCTACAAGGATGATGTCTTTGTTCAGCCGAACATTTGCCGCGAGTTCGCGGGCAGCGGCCAGATACTTGGCATTTGGAAGAACATCAATGGCACCACGAGGGCCGCGAACCAGCAATACGCGGGCGGCCTGAGGTAACGTTTCAAAAATGTCCGCCGAATGGGTTGCAATGAGAATCTGGTGTCCTTGGCGACGCGCTAATCCCATAAGGTACCAAGCTAGCCCACGCTGCGCATCTGGATGCAAAGTAAGTTCAGGTTCTTCGAGGATTATGAGCGACTGTCGAGGTAAGCGCTCCAGCTGCCGAACAAGCCGAACCACCTTTTGCTCTCCTGCAC
>NZ_JBFTSF010000463.1:0-3435 GCF_056399905.1 Cupriavidus sp. 01L46 | reverse complement strand
GCGCTGCACCAGCCGCCGGACTTGCCGCGCCGTCAGATCCAGGCGCTCTGCGGCGCGCCATTGCGCCAGCAGGCCCTCGGCCGTTGCCTGAATGACCTTGAAGCGATCAACTTCGCGCAGACTCATGGTGATCAACCCTCGATCCTTCACGGCGCGCTCCCGTCCAACCCAGGCGCTACCAGTATAGGTCTATCCAGAGGACATTCTGATGTGGCTGGAAGCGGATATTCTGATTTGGCCTTTACAACCGTTCCCACCGATAATGATCATTATGTTAAATCGCTTTAGCGGGACTGCATGCCAATACCGGCGCGGCTTCCAGCAAGAAAATCACCCCGCGTCGATAATTTTCAGCCCCGCTACCTGCCGGGGCTTTTTTTCGACCAATAAAAATACGAGCCATGTACAAGCAAGCCACTTTCAGGGAATTCGATCACTACGCCGCCGGCATCCCAGCCGACGCCCTGGCGCGCCGCCTGCGCTGCACMAGCGCCACCATTTCCGCCTGGCTATCGGGCCGGCGCGCGCCGCCCTGGTGGGTGCCCGAGCTTCTCCGCTTACAGGAGATGGAAGCCATGGATATTGCCCGCCAGATGGGCTATGCCAAGGCCTTGCCGCGCTTCGGCGTGGTGCGCGGTGAGATCATCGACATGCAGCGCCGCCGGGCGCAAAAAAGCCCGGAACCTGCCCGGGCCATGCTTGCCGATACCACGTTGATGCTCGCCTAGTCCTTGCCGATGGACGTTGTTTTGTAGAAGTCCTTTGGCAGGCCGGTATAGTTGCCAGCCTTCCCGCTACTTTCCGGTTCCTGCTTATCCTGGCTGGCAAAGCAGCCGCTGAACATCTGCACGCAGGGTTTTCCATCAAGATTGACGGTCTGCGGCGCCTCTTGCTGGGGCGCCCCGAGCATCATGGTAAGCGCTACGTGCGCGCCCTTTCCGGCTGCTGCCACCACATCGCTGTTTGGGTCCTTCTTCATCATCTCTGCCGTTCCCCTGGCTACCTGCTGCACGTCAGCCTCGGTGCCGGTGTACCGAACCCCACCACAGCCGGCGATACCTAGCACGATCAATCCCACCGCGACCCCTCGCATACGCTCTCCCGTTGTTCTTGGCGAGACTGTAGCAAAAAAGCCCCTTGCGGGGCTTTTTCACTTCTTGCGCTTGCGAAACTGGCCGTTTGCCTTGCGCGGCGGGGTCTTGCGTTTGCGGGTTGCCATAGTGGCCTCCTGTCAGTAAAGCACTTTGTTGTTGCCGTCCTTGATCGTGACGGTTCCTTGATCGGCTACCCAGGCTTTCAGCTTGGGAAACCGCGACAGCACCGCAGCGGCCAGCAGCAAGCCGCCCAGCACAATGATGCCCTCGCGCACGACTTCGGGCGGCGTAGGAATCCACTTGCTCACTTGTGCCCCTGCATGTGTCTGTCAATGCGGTCGTGCGCCCGCTCGATGCTCGCGCGCATGGCCCGCAGATCGGCTCGGATGCCACCATAAACGGCGCCCGCCGACAGCAGCGCCGTGCCGAGATACTTGACGGCATCGAACGTGACGAACTCCATTACTCGACCTTGCCCTTTTCCGGCAGGAACACGGCCAGCGCTGCCAGCACGCCGGCAATGGCTTGCGCTGTGACGTTGACCTTGTCCGGGTTGGCGCCCATCGCCATGGCGATGCCGCCCAGGCCCGCCCAGGTGGACGGCTCGCGCAGACGTTGCAGAAAATTCATGATGCTCTCCTGATGCGTGGATAAACGAAGGCGGCGCCGCCGCCGTTCTCAGTGATCACTTGCGGCGTGATCGGGCCGCTTGCAAAGGTGCCGAAATAATCCGGCTGTCGGTCGGCAAACACCGACTTGATAAAATCGCCCGCCGGGCAGGCAAACGAGGCATCCCATGTGCGCCCCTCCGCAATGGCCTGCTCACATGCAGTCATGTCGGTCCGCGGCACGCCGAAGGCGTCACCGATACCCAGCACCGCGCCGCTGGCCGCATCCCCCACCGCCCCCACTGCCGCGCTGACTGCACCCGCAGCCACACCCTGAATCCCGCCGTTTTTTTTTACGACGATCATGAGCGCCGCGATGGCGCCGGCAGCGAGCAGCAGCTTGACGGTGGTGTCTTTCATTGCCCGCTCATCCAGTAACCGAGCGGCGGCGATTCGACCAGCGAGCCGAAGGTATAGGCGCCATTGCTTGCGCCGAACTCAGCCGGCGTGTAGCCGTTTGTGGCATCGATTCCGAGCGATCCGATATAGCCATTGGTGGCGTTGTAGTCCAGCGCTGCCGATGTGCCGCTACCGAATACGCCGCTCACCTTCCCACCGCTGATCACGGAATCAGGCGAGCCGGCGCCGAACATGCCGGCGATGGTCCCAGCCAGCCCCAAGCCTGCCTGCGTATAGGCGATGTTTCGCTGCGCGGTGTAGTCGGGCCGCAGCTGCGATACTGCCGTGCCCGGCACCGCCGCGCGCGCCTTGGTGGAGCGCAGCGCAAACAGCGCCATCGCGCCTACCGCTGCAATCATCAACAGATCGGGACCACCGCCCCCTGCCGCCGCCTTAGCCATAAATCCCCCTGTTGAACATCGCCACCTCGAGATTGCGGCGGTTCCTGATCCCGTTTTGCAGATTGGCCGGCACCCAGCCGACCGACTCTTGCGCCAAGCCGTCGATGCCGTTGCCGGCGTTCACCTGGTCCGCGAATTTCTTGAAGCTGCGCGGACTCATGTTGTATGCGATATGTACCAGCGCGTCGAACTCGTTTTGCGACAGCGGCACCTTGACATAGAGCCGCACCCACTTGGCCGCGCGGCTTTCCACGTCATCGGCAAACATGGCTTCCGCCTGGTCGCGCGTGATGCTTTCCGGAATCTGTGCGAGCGTGCCGAAATGCCCGTATCCAATGGTGTATCCGCCATCGCCCAGGTTGTAGCGCGTCAGTCGAAGATTCTCGCTTTGCTTGAGCGCGTCCAGCACATTGGCGCTGGGTTGCATGTCGGCCACCGGCCCGCGATTTACCATATCCGTTACCGCTCCTGTCCACTCATCGACTGTCGAAGCCAGCGCGTCCATAGCGCTGTAGTCCTCGCCGGTCTGCGCTGCCACCATGGCGGCGTCATCCTGCGCGCGCCACACCACGTAGGCCACCGCGCCCACCATCAGCAGCGCGAAAGACTGGCGCGACAGCATCAGACCGATTCCTCGTACCACTCATATGTCATGCCTAAATCGGCGTTGACCACCGTTGACCACCCGGTCAGTCCGTTCCCTGGCATCACAATGATCGGTTCCGTGAACTTGAAAGACTGCGAGGACGCGGCAGCCATCGTCATGCTGTGCAGAATGCCTACCGTCGGCGCAATGCCAACCACGGAATCGGTATTGATAGCGACCACTGAGGCGGTGCCACCCAACAGCTTGGACACGCCATATTGAATGGT
>NZ_JBFTSF010000462.1:0-5072 GCF_056399905.1 Cupriavidus sp. 01L46 | reverse complement strand
CAAAAGCAAAACCCCCCAGTACTTTCGTACTGGGGGGTTTCAAGGGAGAGCCTGGCGATTACCTACTTTCACACGGGTATCCGCACTATCATCGGCGTGGAGTCGTTTCACGGTCCTGTTCGGGATGGGAAGGGGTGGTTCCAACTCGCTATGGTCACCAGGCATAAACGGTGGCCGCGCTGAGGTTTGCTCAACGCAGCGAATAGGGATGTAGTAGGGGTTGTGCGTATCGGCCTAGCTGCTGGGCAGCGGCACGCGACACTCACACCAGGTAGAAACACACTGGTTATAGGATCAAGCCTTACGGGCAATTAGTACTGGTTAGCTTAACGCATTACTGCGCTTCCACACCCAGCCTATCAACGTCCTGGTCTCGAACGACCCTTCAAGGAGCTCAAGGCTCCAGGGAATCCTCATCTTCAGGCGAGTTTCCCGCTTAGATGCTTTCAGCGGTTATCTCTTCCGTACATAGCTACCCTGCGATGCCTCTGGCGAGACAACAGGTACACCAGCGGTACGTCCACTCCGGTCCTCTCGTACTAGGAGCAGCCCCCGTCAAGATTCCAACGCCCACGGCAGATAGGGACCAAACTGTCTCACGACGTTTTAAACCCAGCTCACGTACCTCTTTAAATGGCGAACAGCCATACCCTTGGGACCGGCTACAGCCCCAGGATGAGATGAGCCGACATCGAGGTGCCAAACACCGCCGTCGATATGAACTCTTGGGCGGTATCAGCCTGTTATCCCCAGAGTACCTTTTATCCGTTGAGCGATGGCCCTTCCATTCAGAACCACCGGATCACTATGTCCTGCTTTCGCACCTGCTCGACTTGTCGGTCTCGCAGTTAAGCACGCTTTTGCCATTGCACTTTAGGTACGATGTCCGACCGTACCAAGCGTACCTTCGAACTCCTCCGTTACACTTTGGGAGGAGACCGCCCCAGTCAAACTGCCTACCATGCACTGTCCCCGATCCGGATTCACGGACCAAGGTTAGAACCTCAAACAAACCAGGGTGGTATTTCAAGGACGGCTCCACGCAGACTAGCGTCCACGCTTCAAAGCCTCCCACCTATCCTACACAGATCGGTTCAAAGTCCAATGCAAAGCTACAGTAAAGGTTCATGGGGTCTTTCCGTCTAGCCGCGGGGAGATTGCATCATCACAAACACTTCAACTTCGCTGAGTCTCGGGAGGAGACAGTGTGGCCATCGTTACGCCATTCGTGCAGGTCGGAACTTACCCGACAAGGAATTTCGCTACCTTAGGACCGTTATAGTTACGGCCGCCGTTTACCGGGACTTCAATCAAGAGCTTGCACCCCATCATTTAATCTTCCGGCACCGGGCAGGCGTCACACCCTATACGTCCACTTTCGTGTTTGCAGAGTGCTGTGTTTTTATTAAACAGTCGCAGCCACCATTTTATTGCAACCCCTTCACCCTCCTGGCGCAGGCCAGTCAAGCTACAAGGGCGTACCTTATCCCGAAGTTACGGTACCAATTTGCCGAGTTCCTTCTCCCGAGTTCTCTCAAGCGCCTTAGAATACTCATCTCGCCCACCTGTGTCGGTTTGCGGTACGGTCTCGTATGACTGAAGCTTAGAGGCTTTTCTTGGAACCACTTCCAATTGCTTCGCAGCACTAGGCCGCTCGCCCCACATCCTTGAATTCCGCGCCCGGATTTGCCTAAGCGCCTTCTCCAATGCAGGGACCGGGACTTCCAACACCCGGACAACCTTCCGCGATCCGTCCCCCCATCGCATCATACGACGGTGCAGGAATATTAACCTGCTTCCCATCAGCTACGCATCTCTGCCTCGCCTTAGGGGCCGACTCACCCTACGCCGATGAACGTTGCGTAGGAAACCTTGGGCTTACGGCGAGGGGGCTTTTCACCCCCTTTATCGCTACTCATGTCAGCATTCGCACTTCTGATACCTCCAGCATCCTTTACAAGACACCTTCACAGGCTTACAGAACGCTCTCCTACCATGCGTGCACTCCTTTAAATCCACTCTACTTGCATCCCAACGATCTCTGTTGGGCGCTTTGTCGATGCTGCGCATCGACAAGCAAGGTGCACTTAAAGGAATGCACGCATCCGCAGCTTCGGTGACTGGCTTAGCCCCGTTACATCTTCCGCGCAGGACGACTCGATCAGTGAGCTATTACGCTTTCTTTAAAGGATGGCTGCTTCTAAGCCAACCTCCTGACTGTTTTAGCCTTCCCACTTCGTTTCCCACTTAGCCAATCTTAGGGACCTTAGCTGGCGGTCTGGGTTGTTTCCCTCTTGACACCGGACGTTAGCACCCGATGTCTGTCTCCCGTGATTGCACTCTTCGGTATTCGGAGTTTGCTATGGCGGGGTAATCAGCAATAGACCCCCCAACCATGACAGTGCTCTACCCCCGAAGGTGAGACACGAGGCACTACCTAAATAGTTTTCGGAGAGAACCAGCTATTTCCAGACTTGTTTAGCCTTTCACCCCTATCCACAGCTCATCCCCTAACTTTTCAACGTTAGTGGGTTCGGTCCTCCAGTACGTGTTACCGCACCTTCAACCTGGCCATGGATAGATCGTCTGGTTTCGGGTCTACACCCAGCGACTGAACGCCCTATTCGGACTCGCTTTCGCTACGCCTTCCCTAATCGGTTAAGCTTGCCACTGAATGTAAGTCGCTGACCCATTATACAAAAGGTACGCCGTCACCCGTTTCCAGGCTCCGACTGTTTGTATGCATGCGGTTTCAGGATCTATTTCACTCCCCTCCCGGGGTTCTTTTCGCCTTTCCCTCACGGTACTGGTTCACTATCGGTCGATCACGAGTATTTAGCCTTGGAGGATGGTCCCCCCATCTTCAGACAGGATTTCACGTGTCCCGCCCTACTTGTCGTACACCTAGTTCCACAACGCTGTTTTCGCATACAGGGCTATCACCTGCTATGGCCGGGCTTTCCATCCCGTTCTGCTAACAATGCTGCTAAAGAGTACAAGGCTCTTCCCATTTCGTTCGCCACTACTCTGGGAATCTCGGTTGATTTCTGTTCCTGCAGCTACTTAGATGTTTCAGTTCGCCGCGTTCGCTTCCCTGACCTGCTACAGGATGAGTTCTCGCATTTGTGCCGTATTCCAAGTCATCTTTCGATCACTTAAATACATTTCGGTTGATACAATCACAACCCGGTATCGTGTTTTACTGCAGCGTCTCATCAACGCTCACGACACCTTTACTACATCCCATATTGTTAAAGAACAGCCGTGCGAGACTTGGTCTCGCAACGTCTTGGCCAAGGCCAAAGGCAAACGCTCAATCCTAAGTGAAAGGAGGTGATCCAGCCGCACCTTCCGATACGGCTACCTTGTTACGACTTCACCCCAGTCATGAACCCTGCCGTGGTAATCGCCCTCCTTGCGGTTAGGCTAACTACTTCTGGCAAAACCCACTCCCATGGTGTGACGGGCGGTGTGTACAAGACCCGGGAACGTATTCACCGCGGCATGCTGATCCGCGATTACTAGCGATTCCAGCTTCACGTAGTCGAGTTGCAGACTACGATCCGGACTACGATGCGTTTTCTGGGATTAGCTCCCCCTCGCGGGTTGGCAACCCTCTGTACGCACCATTGTATGACGTGTGAAGCCCTACCCATAAGGGCCATGAGGACTTGACGTCATCCCCACCTTCCTCCGGTTTGTCACCGGCAGTCTCTCTAGAGTGCTCTTGCGTAGCAACTAAAGACAAGGGTTGCGCTCGTTGCGGGACTTAACCCAACATCTCACGACACGAGCTGACGACAGCCATGCAGCACCTGTGTCCACTTTCTCTTTCGAGCACCTRATGCATCTCTGCTTCGTTAGTGGCATGTCAAGGGTAGGTAAGGTTTTTCGCGTTGCATCGAATTAATCCACATCATCCACCGCTTGTGCGGGTCCCCGTCAATTCCTTTGAGTTTTAATCTTGCGACCGTACTCCCCAGGCGGTCAACTTCACGCGTTAGCTACGTTACTGAAGAAATGAATCCCCAACAACTAGTTGACATCGTTTAGGGCGTGGACTACCAGGGTATCTAATCCTGTTTGCTCCCCACGCTTTCGTGCATGAGCGTCAGTGACGTCCCAGGGGGCTGCCTTCGCCATCGGTATTCCTCCACATCTCTACGCATTTCACTGCTACACGTGGAATTCTACCCCCCTCTGACATACTCTAGCCTTGCAGTCACAAGCGCCATTCCCAAGTTGAGCTCGGGGATTTCACGCCTGTCTTACAAAACCGCCTGCGCACGCTTTACGCCCAGTAATTCCGATTAACGCTCGCACCCTACGTATTACCGCGGCTGCTGGCACGTAGTTAGCCGGTGCTTATTCTTCCGGTACCGTCATCCCCCCGCCGTATTAGGGCAAGGRATTTCTTTCCGGACAAAAGTGCTTTACAACCCGAAGGCCTTCTTCACACACGCGGCATTGCTGGATCAGGGTTGCCCCCATTGTCCAAAATTCCCCACTGCTGCCTCCCGTAGGAGTCTGGGCCGTGTCTCAGTCCCAGTGTGGCTGATCGTCCTCTCAGACCAGCTACTGATCGTCGCCTTGGTGGGCCTTTACCCCACCAACTAGCTAATCAGACATCGGCCGCTCCTATCGCGCGAGGCCTTRCGGTCCCCCGCTTTCACCCTCAGGTCGTATGCGGTATTAGCTAATCTTTCGACTAGTTATCCCCCACGACAGGGCACGTTCCGATGTATTACTCACCCGTTCGCCACTCGCCACCAGGATTGCTCCCGTGCTGCCGTTCGACTTGCATGTGTAAGGCATGCCGCCAGCGTTCAATCTGAGCCAGGATCAAACTCTTCAGTTTAATACCTGTGTGGTTCCGCGCAGTTGCCTGCTGAAACCTCGCTCTTTCGAGCGGTCGCTCACTCTCAGAAAACTGACTGGTTACATCCGAAGACATAACCAACATGTTTTACTGTGCGAGCACTTTATAACTTGTAAGCTAAAAGACCGAAGTCTTCCGCATCCGCTATCAAGCGCCCACACTTATCGGTTGTTTGTTTGTTAAAGAACTGGCC
>NZ_JBFTSF010000461.1:0-3460 GCF_056399905.1 Cupriavidus sp. 01L46 | reverse complement strand
GCACTACCACGCTGGCGATGGAYCAGATGATGTTCTCGCTGGTGGGCTGGTTGCCGATCAGCGGCTCGTGCGGCCAGTTATTGGTGTAGGTGGCGGTGAGGCCGGGGCGCTCGGTGGCGGCAGCCCATGCGGTCCAGAAGAAGAAGTGAGTCAGCTTCACGCGGCGTTCGGCGCTGGGCAGCGTGTTCTCCTTCATGGCGAAGCTCTCGCGGCTCTTGCGCAGCTCCGGTGCGTCGGAGAACAGCCGTTCGTAGTAAGCGGCGGTGGCGGCAATGGCCTGCGCCCGGCGCCTGGAGACAGTGAGCACGCCGCTGTCCTGGTCGGCGCGGTTGCCACGGTACTCGGCGCGGAGCTGCTCGCGCAGCGCGGCCTGGGTTGGCCCGTCGAGCGCGGCATAGGTGCGGGCGTAGGTATCGCGCGCGGCCAGGTCGAGCCAGGCGGTCAGCTCGCGGTGCAGCCAGTCGGCGGTCCAGTCCGGCGCCTGGTAGGCGCCGTGGCCCCAGATGGAGCCGAGCTGCATGCCGCCGACGGATTGCCATGCGGTCTGGCCGTCGAGGATATCGTCCTTGCTGAACAGGGCCTTGCCGTCAGCGGTCGCGACTTGCTGCGGAATCGGCGGCGCCTTGCGGTAGACCTCGGTGCCGTAGTACCCAAGCAGCGAAAAGGTGACCGCCACGACGGCGATCAGGGTGAACCAGAGTCTTTTGTATTGTCCCATGATGGGTCTCGCTGTGATGCGTGTGCCTGTCGCGGTGGGATCAGGCGTGGGCCGGAGCGGCTTGCTCAGCGTTGTCGAACAGGATGTTGTTCTCGAGATGGATGTGTTCCATCAGGTCTTCGCGCAAGGTACGCAGCCCGAGGTACAGCGCGCGCCAAGTGTTGCACGCGGCGCGGGGCAAGGTAATGTCATTGGTCAAGGCATTGAGCTGTTGCAGCGCCTGCCCGTGCTCGTCGTGCTCCATGCGCATGACCGAGATGGGGCCACCCGCCATGTTGCCGAGCTCGCGTGCAAGCAACGGGAACAGGACCTGCTCTTCCTTTTGCATATGGCTCTCCAGCTCCTGCTGCATGACCCCGAGGTGGTCCGCCAGGCCAAGCGGGCAATCCTCGCGGTCGCCATGCACCTGCTCCACCCGGCGCGCCAGGCGGATCAGCTCGGGCARTTGCTGGCGATGCACCTCGTGGTAGCGCGCGAGGATATGGGCGATCAGGTCGGCCGCGGACGCGGTGCCCCAGTCGCGGCCGTCGCGCTGCGCCTGGGCTTGCAGCAATAGTAGGCGTGCCTCGATCGCCTGCGCATCCAGGCCTGCTGCTTGCGCGGCCTCGCCCAGGCTCTGCTTGCCGCCGCAGCAGAAATCCAGCTGGTAGTCGTGAAACACGCGGGTAGCGCCGGGGATCTTGCGGGCAAGCTGGCCCAGCGATTGTTCAGTCATGCTCATGATGTTCTCCTTTGTAAGGGGTGCGTCACTCACATAGCGAAACCCGTGCCTGAAAAATTCATGCAAAGAATCAATGACTTAATTTTTTGAGGGTATTATTTACCCTTACCGAACAGGGGTGAAAAATACCCAATAGGGTTTAATTGACCATGATGGAGAATCTCTTGCTGACGGACCTCGTTGCCGACCTTCCGCAGGCAGTGCGGCTGCAGCGGCTGGTCAGCAGCCTGCGTGCCCACTTCCGCTGCGGCGCCGTCGCGCTCCTGCAACTGGAAGAAGATCAACTGCGGCCGGTGGCGATCGACGGACTGGTGCGCGATGCCCTCGGGCGGCGTTTCGCGGTGGGACTCCATCCACGGCYGGCCGCCATCCTGGCCAGGCGCGGCGTGACCTGCTTCCACCATGACAGCGTGCTGCCCGACCCCTACGACGGGCTGATCGACGAGCACGTGGGCGAGCCCCTCCCGGTGCACGACTGCATGGGCACGAGCCTGCATGTGGAAGGCCAGCCGTGGGGCGTGCTGACGCTCGACGCGCTGGCCGTCGGCACCTTTGGCGAAGCGGCGCAGGCCGATTTGCGGCAGTTGACGGTAGTCGTCGAGGCCGCGATCCGCACGACACGGCTGGAAGCCGAGATCCGCGCGCTGCGGCTTACGCGCGGCGAAGCCCCGCTGGGCGACACGGCCCGGGACGATGGCGAGATCATTGGCCAGAGCGAGGCGATCGGCCGCTTGCTGCATGAGCTCACGGTGGTGGYCGACTCGGAGCTCCCGGTGCTGCTGCTGGGTGAAACCGGCGTGGGCAAGGAACTATTCGCGCACCGGCTGCACCGGCTCTCGCGGCGGCGCGCGCAACCGCTCATCCATGTCAATTGCGCCGCCTTGCCGGAATCGCTGGCCGAGAGCGAGCTGTTCGGGCACGCCAAGGGCGCGTTCTCGGGCGCGGTGGGCGAAAGGCCTGGCCGCTTCGAAGCGGCCGACGGCGGCACGCTGTTCCTTGACGAGGTGGGCGAGCTGCCGCTCTCGATCCAGGCCAAGCTGCTGCGCACCTTGCAGAACGGCGAAATCCAGCGCCTGGGTTCCGACCGGCCGCGCCGCGTCGACGTGCGCATCATCGCGGCCACCAATCGCAGCCTGCGCGATCACGTGCGCGACGGGTCGTTTCGCGCCGACCTGTATCACCGGCTCTCGGTCTACCCGATCCCGATTCCGCCGCTGCGCGAGCGCGGCAACGACGTGYTGCTGCTGGCGGGCCGGATGCTGGAACTCAATCGCGCCCGGCTCGGCCTGCGCAGCCTGCGCTTGTCCACCGCCGCGGAAGCCGCCCTGCGCCGCTACCCGTGGCCGGGCAATGTGCGCGAGCTGGAGCATGTCATCAGCCGGGCGGCGCTCAAGACCGTCAGCCGCGGCGCGAACCGCAACGATATCGTCACCCTGGAGGCGGAACGCCTCGATCTCGATGGGCTGGAGCCGGCGCCGGCCGGTGCCGCAGCCCCGCCCCCAAGCGCCGAGCCGGTTGCGTTCGCGCCTACGGCAGCCACCTTGCGCGAGGCGATGGACCAATGCCAGCGGCACTGCATCGAGCAGGCACTGGCCACGCGGGGCGGCAACTGGGCACAGGCCGCCCGCCAATTGGGCGTGGACGCGAGCAACCTGCACAAGCTTGCCCGCCGGCTCGGCATCAAGCACGACGACAGGCCGCAACGCAACGCGGGCTGAACGTATCCCGACACTTGGCCTGGCGCCTCTTCCACGGCGCCATGTCTGCCCCGAGCGGGCACACCCCTCCCCATTGGAACTAGCTCCACCGGCACCTGCACATGTGCTGCCGGCGAATGGTCAATTGCGGTCGCGCTCTCTACGCTGGGAGCCAATCGTCATTGTTGACACAGGAGCATGGCCATGGCCACCCAACCCCTCCCGCGCGAGCCGGTACCACGCCGCGCCTATGCGGTGCTGGCATCCAGCACCTTCGCCTTCACCATCTGCTTTGCCATATGGATGATGTTTGCGGTGCTGGGC
>NZ_JBFTSF010000460.1:0-3499 GCF_056399905.1 Cupriavidus sp. 01L46 | reverse complement strand
CCCCAGATCCGGGGCATTGACGGCGAATTATATCCATGCGCCGGATTAATCACAAACCAGAATMTCGGGCCGCCCCGTTATGCCGGCAACATTCGCCAAGCCCTTAGCGGTGCATGTCCCTCTTCAAAACCCGACGTTGTCGCGCCCCTTCAGCTTCAGCAGATTCCGCGCCTCATCCGGCGTGGCAACCTCAAGCGACAAGGCTTCGATGATGCTGCGCACCCGCAGCACCTGCGCGGCATTGCTGTCGGCGAGCTTTCCCGGGCCATCCCATAGCGAATCCTCAAGGCCAACGCGCACGTGGCCGCCCACCGATGCACTGACCGCCGCCGCCGGCATCTGGTTGCGCCCTGCCCCCAGCACCGACCAGACATAATCCTTGCCGAACAGCCGGTCCGCCGTGCGGCGCATATGCATGAGGTCTTCCACATGCGCGCCGATGCCGCCGCGCAGCCCGAGCACCGACTGAATCAGCAGTGGCGGCGTCAAGAGCGCGCGATCCAGGAAATGGGCGGCCGTGTACAAGTGGCCGATGTCATAGCATTCGATCTCGAAGCGGGTCTGGTTCGCGCTGCAGGACTGCAGGATATAGGCGATGTCCTTGAACGTATTCCTGAAGATGCCGTCGTAGCTGCGCTCCAGGTAGGGGCGCTCCCAATCGTGCTTGAGGTCTTTGAAGCGGTCCAGCAGTTCATAAAGGCCGAAGTTCATCGTGCCCATGTTCAGCGATGCCACTTCGGGGCTCAGCTGCAGCGCGGGCTGCAGGCGCTCCTCGACGCTCATGGTGGGCGCGCCGCCCGTGGTCAGGTTGATCACCACGTCGGACGCTGCCTTGATGGCGGGCACGAACCGGCGAAACAGTGCCGGGTCCTGCGAAGGGCGCCCATCGCCGGCGTCGCGCGCGTGGAGGTGCACGATGGCGGCGCCGGCCTGTGCGGCGCCGATCGCGCTCGCGGCGATCTCGTCGGGCGTGAGCGGCAGGTAGGGCGACATCGACGGCGTGTGGATCGACCCGGTGATGGCGCAGGTAATGATGACTTTGTTCATGGAGGCGTCTTTGTATGGGTAGTGGTGGCGCGGCATGATTTGCATGCCGCGGCCCCGTCAGTTTTCCGGGTGCGATCCAGCCGGCGCACCCCGGGCCGAGGCTCGCCTTGCGAATCCGGCCTGCGCCTGGCGCTCGCGGACATGCCCGTAGCCGCGCACACTGGCAGGCCACGAGAGCAGCTCCCGCAGGCGTGCCTCGGGCCATTGCGCTGCCGCGTGCCCGATGTCATCCAGATCCGCTTCGTAGGCATCGCGCACACGGCGATTGAGTTGCGCTTCCGTGCCACGGGCAAAGGGATCGAGCCGGCTGCCGCGCAGGAAGCGCACGCCAGCCAGCAGGCGCATGGCGGGCCGGATCCAGCTGCCAACCGCCGTCTTGCTGATCTTGCCGGTGACTTTGTCGAGCTTGCCAAACGGGCCGCCCGCCAGATGGAACCTGACCTGGAACTCGCCTTCGAACGCCTCGTTCAGGGACTGCAGGAAGGCCGGGCGCGAATACAGGCGCGCCACCTCGAACTCGTCCTTGACCGCCAGCACGCGGAAATACTGCGTCGCTACCTGCCGGACCAGGGCATCGGCATCGCTTCGGCCCGCCAGCCAGCGCCGCACCGATTCGATCCGCTGGCGGTAGCGATCCGCCAGCGCGGCGTTTTGATAATCGACAAGGCGCCGTGCCCGGTCATCGATCAGCTCCGTCAGGGATCCCCCGGCTTTCATCGTCAGCTGAACGACCTGCGCGGGCGCCATCAGGCGGCGCACCGCCGCGTTGTCATGCGCGAGCCAGCGGCCCAGCGCGAACGCCTTCAGGTTGGTGTCGGTCGATACGCCATTGAGCTGTATCGCCTTCTCCATCGCTGCCCGCTGCACGGGGATCGCACCTTGTTGCCAGGCATAGCCCAGCAGCAGCATGTTCGACAGGATCGCGTCGCCCAGCAGATGCTGCGCAAGCGCCGTCACGTCGATGCACTCGGCGCGCCCGCCCAGCGCTTCGTTCAGGCGGTGCTTGAGCCCGGCCTCATCGGCAGCCCAGTCAGGCTGGCTGGTGAAGTCGCTGGTGGGAACCACCTCCGTGTTGACGAAGGCGCGTGCCAGCCCGGGACGCAGCCTGGACAGCGCGTCCGCGCCGGCCGCGACGATCAGGTCGCAGCCCAGCAGCACGTCGGCTTCGCCGGTGCCGATGCGCGCGGCGTGCAGCATGGCCGCGCTGGGGGCAATGCGGATATGAGAGCCCACCGCGCCGTACTTCTGGGACAGGCCGGTGACATCCAGCGAGCTGCCGGCCTTGCCGTCCAGGTGCGCCGCCATGGTCAGTACGCCGCCGATCGTCACCACGCCGGTGCCGCCGATGCCCGCGACGAGGATTGCCACGGGCTCRAATTCGCCTGGGATGATGGCGTCGGGCAATGCGGGAATCTTGAAGCCCGCCGCCGCAGCGCCTAGCGGCCGGCGCGGCTTTGCCCCCTGCAGCGTGACAAAGCTCGGGCAGAAGCCGCGCACGCACGACATGTCCTTGTTGCASGASGACTGGTTGATCTTGCGCTTGSKGCCCAGCGCCGTCTCGAGCGGCTCGATGGCAAGGCAGCCGGACTGATCGCCGCAATCGCCGCACCCCTCGCACACCTCGGGATCGATATAGGTGCGCACCTGCGGGTCGGGCAGCTTGCCGCGCTTGCGCAAACGGCGTGCCTCGGTGGCGCAGGCCTGGTCATAGATCAGCACCGACAGCCCGGGATACGCGCGCAGCTCGATCTGCACCGTCTCCAGCGCCGCCCGGTCGTACACGGGCACGCCCAGCGTGGCCCGGCGCGGCGCGTCGTAGGCCGTCACGTCGTCGGTGACCACGACCAGCTTCTTGATCCCCTCGGCGCGCAGCTGGGCCACGGCCTTGTCCACGCTAAGCTCGCCATCCACCGGCTGGCCGCCGGTCATGGAGACAAAGCCGTTGAACAACAGCTTGTAGGTCATCCGCAGATTGGCCGCGAGCGCCTGGCGGATGGCCAGGTAGCCGGAATGGAAATAGGTTCCGTCGCCCATGTTGGCAAAGACATGGGGCTCGCTGGTAAACGGCGACTGTCCCATCCACATCATCCCCTCGCCACCCATGTGCGAGACGGTGTGCGTCTTCTTCGGGTCGTTGAGCATGGCGATCGTATGRCAGCCGATGCCYGCCAGCGCCCGGCTGCCGTCGGGCAAGCGGGTCGATGTATTGTGCGGGCAGCCCGCGCAAAAGCTCGGGCGTCGCAGCGGCACGGCTTGTCCTGGCTTGTCCACCGCAACGACATCCGGAGCCACGGCCTCAAGCCCCAGCAAACGCTGGATGGCTTCGGCGATCTGCAGCACGCTCAGCTCATTGCAGATCGGCAGCACCGGCGCGCCTCGGGAGGCCGACCATTCCGGGGCGCCTTCGAACTTGCCGCGCACCACCGGCGGATTGGCCATGCGCGCATCGAAG
>NZ_JBFTSF010000459.1:0-3518 GCF_056399905.1 Cupriavidus sp. 01L46 | reverse complement strand
GCTGGATTATCCGCAGCAGCGCAAGCTGCGCGCCGAAATCGCCGGACGCAGCCTGGAGGCCACCGAAGCCGGCCGCCAGGCGTTCCGCGCGGACCTGGCGGCGCGGGTCAAGACGTCGTACTTCGATGTGCTGCGGCGCGAGATGGAGCTGGCCGCGGCCAAGGAAGACCTGGCCATGATGCGGCAGATCCAGGACCGCGCCCGGCTGCGGGTGGAGGTGGGCGAAGCGCCGCGCTATGAGCTGATCAAGGCCGAGACCGAGCTGCTGAGCGCGCAGAAGACGCTGCAGAGCGCGCAGCTGCGCGTCAACCAGGCCAAGGCGGCGCTGCGCCAGCAAGTGGGCGGCGCCATGCCGGCGGCCTATTCGCTGTCCGGCAGCCTGAGCCAGCCCGCCGCGCTGCCGGCCCTGCCGATGCTGCGCGACACCTTGACCGGCGCCAACGCCGAGCTGACCCAGCGCCGCCTGGAAGCGGACCGCGCCAGCCTGGCCGTGGACTACCAGCGCTCGCTGCGCCTGCCCGAACTGGCGGTGCGCGCCAGCGCCGAGCGCCAGCCGGACAACACGGTCTCGCAGGTTGGCCTGGTCCTCACCATCCCGCTGTGGGACCGCCGCAGCGGGCCGGTGGGCGAGGCGACCGCGCAGGCGATCCAGGCCCGCACCGCGCTGGAAGCCCGCGAGTTCGAGCTCACGCAGGAGCTGGAATCGGCTTACCGCCAATACGAGATCACGCAGTCGCAGGTGAGCGCGCTGGAAGGCGGCATCGTGCGCCAGGCCGAATCCGCGCTGGCGGTGGYCGAGTCGGCGTATCGCTTCGGCGAGCGCGGCATCCTGGACTACCTCGATGCGCAGCGCGTGCTGCGCGGCGCGCGCAGCGACCTGATTGCCGCCCAGTTCGAGCAGCAGGCAGCCACCATCCAGATCGAGAAGCTGCTGTCGAGCGTGCCCGGGCAGACCGCCGCACCCACGGCCCCCACGGCCCCGTCCGCACCTTCAGCACCTTCCGCACCCGCGGCTCTCCCGGCATCTACGGAAACCAAATAAGCATGCGCCCCCATTTTCTACTTTCCCTGACGGCAACCGCAGCCCTGCTGTTTTCCCTGACTGGCTGCTCCGACGAACCAGCTCCCGCCGCCGAGCCGCCTAAGCAGCCGCCCGGCGTGGTCAAGCCGGAAGAGACGCTGCAGAAAACCCTGAAGGTGGCCGCGGTGGCTGCCAGCCCGTTCAGCGAAGTGCTGCGCGTGTCCGGACGCATTGATTTCGATGAGCAGCGCATGGCGCGCATCGGCGCCAGCGTGACCGGCCGCGTGACGGATCTCTTCGGCATCCTGGGCCAGGAGGTCAAGGCGGGCCAGGTGCTCGCCCGCCTGCATAGCAGCGAGCTGGGCGCGGCCCAGATGGCCTTCCTCAAGGCCGAGGCGCAGACCGAGCTGCAGGCCCGCAACGCCGAGCGTGCGCGCCAGCTGTTCGCCGCCGACGTGATCGGCCGTGGCGAGCTGCAACGCCGCGAGAGCGAGCTGGCCATTTCCTCGGCCGAGATGCGCGCCTATCGCGACCAGCTGCGCGTGCTGGGCATGTCGGCCGCCGCGGTGGCGCAACTGGCCAAGAGCGGCAGCATCGATTCCTACTCGCCGGTGTTTTCCAGCATCAGCGGCACCGTGGTGGAGCGCAACGTCGCGCAAGGCCAGGTGGTGCAGCCGGCCGATGCGCTCTACACCGTGGCCGACCTGTCGCGCGTGTGGGTGGTGGCGGAAGTGCCCGAGCAGCAGGCCGCGCTGGTGGCCGAGGGCCAGAGCGTGGACATCGAGGTGCCGTCCCTTGGCAACGGCGCGGGCCAGAAGCAGATCACCGGCAAGCTCATCTACGTGGGCCGCACCGTGAATCCGCAAACGCGTACCGTGCTGGTCCGCACCGAGCTGGATAACCGCGAAGGGCGCCTGAAGCCGGCCATGCTGGCCAGCATGCTGATTGCCAGCGTGCCGTCCGAGCAACTGGTGATTCCGGAATCCGCCATCGTGCGCGACGGCAACGACGAACTGGTCTACGTGGAGCAGGCCGGCGGCCTGTACCGCCAGGTCAAGGTCAAGCTGGGTGCCGAGAGCGACGGCATGCGCGTGGTGCAAAGCGGGGTGAAGGCGGGCGACCGCATCGTGGTGGATGGTGCCTTCCACCTCGACAACGAGCGCAAGCGCCTGGAACAGGGTTAATCGATCATGCTGAAATCCCTTGTGGAAGCCGCCATCAAACAGCGGCTGGTGGTTTGCGTGCTGGCGGTGGTGCTGTTCTTCTTCGGCCTGCGCGCGGCAACCAAACTGTCGGTGGATGCCTTCCCCGACGTCACCAACGTGCAGGTGCAGATCGCCACCGAAGCCACCGGCCGCTCGCCGGAGGAAGTGGAGCGCTTTGTCACGGTGCCGGTGGAAATGGCCATGACCGGGCTGCCCGGCTTGGAAGAAATGCGTTCGCTCAACAAGGCGGGCCTGTCGCTGATCACGCTGGTGTTTACCGATGCGACGGACGTCTACTTTGCGCGGCAACTGGTGATGGAGCGCCTGATCGAGGTGGCCGGGCGCATGCCCGAGGGCGTGACGCCGGTGCTCGGCCCGGTCTCCACCGGCCTGGGCGAGGTCTACCAGTACACGCTGGACCGCGTCGATGACGGCAACCGCGCGCTCACGACCGAGGAACTCTCCGAGCGCCGCATCGCGCAGGACTGGGTGGTGCGCCCGCTGTTGCGCTCGATCCCGGGTGTGGCGGAAATCAACTCGCAGGGCGGCTTTGTCCGGCAATACCAGGTGCTGGTCAACCCGGACCGCATGCGGCATTACCAGGTCACGCTGCAGCAGGTCTACCAGTCGCTCGCGCGCAACAACGCCAACTCCGGCGGCGGCGTGCTGCCGCACTATGCCGAGCAGTACCTGATCCGCGGCGTGGGCCTGGCCCGTGGCGTGGAGGATATCGGCAGCATTGTGCTCAAGGAGGTCTCGGGCACGCCGGTCTATGTGCGGGATGTCGCCAACGTGACCATCGGCCATGAAGTACGGCAGGGCGCGCTGGTCAAGAACGGCGAGACCGAGTCGGTCGGCGGCATCGTGATGATGATGCGCGGCGGCAACGCCAAGGAAGTGGTGAGCCGCGTCAAGGCCCGCGTGGCCGAGATCAACGAGCGCGGCATGCTGCCGGGCAAGCTGCAGATCGTGCCGTACTACGACCGCAGCGAGCTGGTGGACTCCGCGCTGTGGACGGTCACCAAGGTGTTGCTCGAAGGCGTGGTGCTGGTGGTGATCGTGCTGTTCCTGTTCCTGGGGGATGTGCGCTCGTCCGTCATCGTGCTGGCCACGCTGGTGCTGACGCCGCTGATGACCTTCATGGTGATGAACCAGGTGGGCTTGTCGGCCAACCTGATGTCGCTCGGGGGGCTGGCCATCGCCATCGGCTTGATGGTGGATGGCTCGGTGGTGGTGGTGGAGAACGCGTTCGAGCGGCTCGGCCACCGCGACAAGAGCGGCATGAGCAAGAC